>JBOHOS010000734.1:0-2087 GCA_050731295.1 Nitrospiraceae bacterium
TTTCTGGGCCTCGAGCCACTCTTTCACCGTGTAGGAATCCTTGAGTCGCTCGGGGGCATCGCCCACATTGTAGGCGCCGATTCGAGTCCATATGCCGTCTTCCAGGCCTGTCGCCATCCAAATTGAAATTCGCCGTGTGCCGAAGATGCCTTTTACGAGCTGAACCCCTCGCCAGGCAATCTGATCCGGCGTGCCCGGCTCGCCCAACGCTTCGCTCACTTCCATCCACTGTGTCCGATAATCGTACTTGTGCGGGAAGAAATGCCGTTCGACAAAGCGGCTCATCCCTTGGCGGAGCCGGGACGATAACAGGACAAAGACCAGACCGGTGACGGCCAACAGGACGAACAGAATGCTGAGGATCATTCCGCCGGGTAACCTGGAATAACGAAGGAACCAGGCGGTCAATCCGGTGGCGGTTAAAAACCCGCCGACGATCATGAACGTGAGGGAGCCGGAGATGACCTTTCGCGAAATATAAATCTGCACATTCGGGATCGGTCGATGCAGGAGTCCATACCCCATAAGCCCGCATGCGACGCAGGCCACCACCCCGCTCAACGAGACCAGTTCCGGATGCCAGACCGAATACAGCAGCAGATCCGACGTTTGGTAGAGAAAATACACGCAGAGGAGGCCCAGGCCCACGACCGGGAATTTGATATACCATCGTGTCTCTTGGTTCGCATGGCGGAGGGTCTGCTCCAGGTTCGCCAAGATCAGAACTTGTGCGATCAAATAAAGACTGGCGTAGATTCGCCCTGCTGGTCCAAGGGCCACGAAGCCGCCGTCGGCCCCGTTCAGATTGACATTGAAGATCCGGTCCCACGCCACCAACCCGAGGAACAAAGCGGTCAATAACCCGCAGGCCGAAAGGACTCCTTTCCACTCCTGTAGAATCGTCCGAGTATTGACCCGAGCGAACGTCAGGCTGAAGACCAGCCATCCGATCGGCATCAACACCTCTCCGACCAACGCAACGCGGCGCCATCGCAGCACCTCGTGGGCGGAGCTCGACAACACACTGAGCCCATTCCCCATCTGCGCCAGTGCAAGAGCGGCTAATGAAGCGGCAAACGCCCAATGAACAGGTCCGCGCTCCGCGCGCGCGAGCACCAGGAGCCCCAGAGCCAGACAGACCAGGACACTCAGGAAGCATAACAGTGCAGGTACATAGTCCGGCATGCTTAACGCGACCCGTAACCGTTCCGTCCAGTGATTCTCCCGTAGCTCCCGGCGCACGGTTCCCGGGACGCCGAATCGAGGCCGTCGGACGGTGGAATGATTTTCATGGCTCTGCCTGAGGAATCAAACCGCATCCACTGCCTCTCAGGCTTCTATCAGGTTCCGGAAATATTCGATGTAGGTCATTTTCGCACGCTTGTGTCGTTTCTTTTATGACATACCCAGATGAGCCAAGGTGAGAGCAACGGAGGCCTTCCCAATGCCGGAGCAAGCAAATTGATGGCGAGGCTTTTCTAAACGGTGGGCTCACGCGGGCGCGGCGACTGTAGTCATGCCGATAACGGCAGGCCTCAGGGCTCTGCAGCACGATGAGCGATGGCTGATCAACCAGTGAATATTCTACCCGCAGCACCCGGGCGGAAATTGCTGTCGCTGCCTAAACGCAGGAAGACAGTGTTCGCAAATCTCGACGGTCGAGCAGGTGTGTTGGTCAAAGACTCGCGCTCGCACCTGTCCGGTGCGTCCACAATCCGCACAGGAGCTTTCACGAATCGCCGTAGATATCTCTTCAGCGTGCAACATGGATTTCAACTCTCTTGTTCTCACGTATCACCGGTTTCCACGTTCGATGGGCACGACGAAAGCCAAATCGTGTCCAGATTGAAATCCTTCGATCAGCCTGATCGTGTGAGGATCGAGACGACTGCCTCAGTTGGCGCTGCAGTCGCGTGTATTCACACTTGAGCCGTTCCACCGTCCGTTCCAGTCCCGCCAGGCGTTCAACAAGATTTTGAGGCGATGTCGCGAGCATGTGATCCTCCCTTATTCTGGTCCCTACTTGCAGTGGCGAATCACGCCGACCACCACGCCTTCCACCTGAAAGTCGTCGGCAGGTGACACCC
>JBOHOS010000735.1:0-8821 GCA_050731295.1 Nitrospiraceae bacterium
CCCTTGGTCTCGCCGTTCAGTCTGAATCGTGTCACTCCGCTCGTCACGCCGGTGCTCGACGTCACGCAGACCACGGCTCCGTTAGTGGGCGGAAGCCCGTTGATCAACGGCATGCCGCGAGGAGGCGGTGCGCCGTCCATTCTTCTGGTGCCACCGCGCCAGCCGCCGTCTCCTCTCGAGATCGAATCGAGTCTCCCCGATATTCCGTAACCTCGACCCGTGCCGCAGCGAGAGGAGCCTACGTGCAACCCTCCGAGTTGCGGCCTGCGCCTTACCTGCCATCCGCCAGGCGCCGGGTCAGCGCCAAGACGTAGCGGGCCACCGCTTCAAGAATGTCAGGCCGTACCGCGTCCGCGGTGTCTGTAGGCTGGTGGAAGTGGGCGTGCACGCCGCCGCTCACGACGGTGAGCGTCGAGACTCCGGCTTCCGCGAAGGGCACATGATCGCCGCCTGGGAAAAAGCCGAACACATCCAGCTTGTCGCCGAGACCAGCCTGCCCTCCGGCTTCGGTGGCGATGGTTTTCGGCAGGCCGGTCACCCCTACGGTTAATCGGCCATTCCCAATTCCGGCGTGGTCCACGTTGATCATCGCCACTGTCGTGTTCAGCGGGCGAATGGGATGGGCCGCATACAGCTTTGAGCCCAGCAGCCCTTGCTCTTCTCCGCTGAAGGACACGAAGAGAATCGAACGCGCCGGCGGGGTCTCGGATTGCGCGAGCGCTCGAGCGACTTCCAACAGCACGGCGGTCCCCGACGCGTTGTCATCGGCGCCGGGAAAGAGCAGACCGGCCTGCCGGCCGAAATGGTCGCGGTGGGCGCCGAGAACAATGGTTTCATCCGTGTGCGCCGGGTCCCTTCCGGGAAGCAGCCCAAGGATATTGTGAAGGATCCCGGGCGTCTGCGCGCTGACCCACTCCAGATGCGCCAAGACGGTCGTCGTCATGGATTGAGGCGCGAGATGATTTAATTGATCCTGGATGTCGCGCATGGAGCGTCCGTTCTTCATCAAGTGTGACGGGAAGAGCGCAGCGGCCAACTCCGTGCTGATCCACGCCCCGGGCAACGGCCGCTCTCCGTCCGATCGGCTGTAAAGCGCCAGGGGCTTGCCGCCCAGCCCTTTTCTGAGTTCGTAGGCGCTGAGCATCGGTCCGGTCATCGTCAGGAATGCGACGGCGCCTTTGTCTCGCGCCACGCGTTCCTTGTCGGCTTGGGTCACCGAGGGGCCATAGTTCTCCGGTTTGCCGCGGAGAAAGAGCGCGATACGGTCCCGCACCTCCACTCCGTCATATTCATCGAAGCGGCGGGCGGGGTCCGAGATCCCGTAGCCGACAAACACGACAGGAGCGGTGACGTTCACGGACGGCGAATCCAGGATCGGGAGATAATCAACGCCGTTCCGGGCGGGAAGGGAGCGATCATCGAGGAGAAACTCGAGAGACGGATCCGGTTGGATGACCGCGGCCGCCACACGATCGACCATCGCCCAGGGCTTGCCGGAGGCGGCGGTTGGATCGTTCAGACCGAGCGCAGAAAACCGGTCGGCGATAAACATGCCGGATGCGAGATCATCGGGGGTGCCGGTCTGCCGCCCATTGAAGTCCGGGGCGCTGAGAAGCGCGACATCGGCCAGCATGCGCGCTGCGGAAACAGCCTCGCGCTCACGGGCTGATGAGGCAGGGTTGGGAGAAGGGGTGTCTTGAGCGGCGAGCATGGCGGGAAAGAGGAGCAAAACAACCAGCCACTCCGCCCGCAGCCAACGGCTCAAACTCGCTCCTGATCGGCTTTCAAGAGATCGCGTTCTCGCCGAAGCTCTCTGATTTCCTTTTCCAACGCCATCATCTTGAGTTCTCGTCCCACCACGACCTCTTCGAACTTCTCCAGATCGAGGATCTTCTCTTGGAGTTCGGCTTTGGAGGCTTTCAAATCCTGCACCACGGTCTCGTAGGCCTGCACCTGTTGATCCAGTTCGGCATTGAGTTGTCGAACCTTACGATCGGTGGCTTGCCGTTCGGTCACGTCGATCCCAACACCGAGGATACACGGATCGTCATGCTGCGGACAGCGAAGCGTGGTGCATCGCCATTCAATCAGACGTTCGTGACCGGTTTTCGTCATCCACGGCGTGGTGTGAGCCGCATGGTCCTTATGGTCCTTGATGGTGCCGTCGCCATCGTTGCTGTGCTTGATCGACGGCTCCCATGTGGGGGGAATAAACAGGTCCGCCAAACGCTTTCCCAGGACTTCCTCTTTGCTATAGCCGGTCAGCTCTTCAGCCATTCGATTGAACAACACTAAGGAACCGTTCGGGTCGGTGAGGACGATCAAGCAGGGGACCGCTTCCATCATGTCATAGAGGGAGTGCTGGCTTTCTTGCAGGGCCTTCTCCGCGTGTCGGCGCTCGAGCATTTCCCGCTGCAGGACGTCATTGGCTTTCGTCAGTTCCGCGGTGCGTTCTTGGACGCGCTCTTCGAGCGTCTTGAGCAGGTCGCGTGTTCGTGTCTCGACCACGGCTTCCATCTGGGTGGTGTAGCGCTCCAAGAGGACCTTTTGCTCCTCCGCCTGGCGGCTGAGATGGCGCACCTGGATCGCGCGGGTCAACGAGTTGATGACGTATTCGCGGTCAACGGGTTTCGTGATGTAATCATAGGCTCCGCCACGCAGCGCGTGAATCGCCAAACTCTGATCGCCGTGTCCCGTGATGAGGATTGTGGGCGTGGAGGGACGTCGTGTGCGAATTTGTTCCAGCAGCATCAGGCCATCCATGTCCGGCATGCGAATATCGCTGACGATCGCATCGTAATCGGTCGTCTCAATCCGACCGAGCGCCACACGAGCGGAGGCGCACATGTCCACCACCACGCCGGGCAGCCACAGGCGAAGGGCCTCCGGCAGGGCTACTTGCACGGCTGGATCATCGTCGATGATTAAGATTCGCGCTGTCGTCATGACGAACGGAAACCATACGCTTCTCACTCAGACTCGTCAATCGGAACGGGTTCAATGAGTTACGTCATGTGCTGCTGACAAAAGAGATGTTGTCAGAATTACGATCATATACGTATTCTCAGCTGGAATTGACCCTTGACTCGTAACTAGGTACCATCTCACCCACTGGTGATAGGTATTTCAGAAAGGAAGGGCTATGCCAGACAGTGAAGCCGTCTACGAGCATCTCTTGGAAAAAAACCCTTCGCCCATCGTGGCCTTTGATCGCGAAACCTTGGACATCCTAACGGTCAATGATGCGGCGGTCCGCCAATATGGTTATTCTCGCTCGGAATTTGTGACCATGACGATCGATGATATCCACCCGTCGGCCGAACTATCCGGCTTGATCGAACGGTGCACGCTTCCGGGAAAAGACTGCAAGCTGGACCCGATTCGAGCCGGCGTCTATAAGCATCGAAAAAAGGACGGCACCCTCATGGAAGCAGATATTATTTGCTACCCCATGCCCGTGAACGGACGAGAGGCCATTGTGATGCTCGTTATCGATGTGCACGAAAAGGCCCGGCGGCGGCGCATTGCCTGATCAAAGCGGAACCCCCCAATCCCACCTTAACACCCAGACTCCAGACCCAACGATAACGATGTGGTTGCAAGTTGCGCAGAATAGAGCCAAAGGGTAGGATACAGCGGTAAAACGAGCGGCACGTCGGCTTCAATCCAGGAATGTCCATGAGTGACGAGCAATCGTACTTGAAGCGGTACGCGAAATTTTTTCAGGAACGCAACAAAGCTCAGGGGTATGATTTTCATCACGCGCCCTCCGGCAGCGTGATACCCCCCAAGATCACGTTCATGGACACGCTCCGTTGGTGGTCCTGGGACCGATGGACGCGCATGAAAAAAATCCGAGCGGAGCGAGATCGCCGGCAAGAGGACATTCTTCAGCTCAAGTCCCCGCCGCATCCTTAGGGGCCAATGAACGGCACGTTCCGAGCAGGTGAGGCAAGAATCGGTCGTCCTGGATTGAGCGGAACATGCGTGGCAGTGTTTTCTTGAATCGGCCGCCACAGGGAAGGCCTCGCATGAACGACCTCGCGGGCTGGGCGATCGGTTTCACACTCCTCGTTCCGCTGATCACGACCTGCGCAAAATCGGAGCGTCACCACACCGGCCAGGAGACGGCTCACCGGCATGACGGGGAAGGGGATCTTGACCACCAGCACGCGGAGACCGCCGTCGCGTCGATGGCGTCCGGTCATCCGCATGTCGGGCCGCATTTCAAGCGGACCACGTTGCGCCCGCGGAATGCCCCCGACCAGGAGCGAGCCGAGCAGATCGCGCATGCGTTACGAGAATCCGTGGCGAAATACAAAGATTCGCGCGAGGCCGTGAAAGACGGGTTCGAACCGTTTCTGCCGCATCTTGAACAGGCTCGCTATCACTTCACCAAGAAGTGGCATGCCTTCAAGGGAGCCTTCCGGTTTGATCCCACCGAACCCACCTCGCTTCTGTACAAGAAAACCGCGGATGGGTATGAATTGATCGGAGCCATGTACACCGCCCCCAAACGGATGAGCGAGGAGAAATTGAACGAACGCGTGCCGCTGAGCGTCGCCCAATGGCACGCGCACGTCAACATCTGCCTGCCGGCGAAGCGGGAGATGGCCGCGGCTGATTGGACGCGGTTTGGTTTCAAGGGCTCGATTGCCACTGAAGATGAGTGCGACCTGGCCGGCGGGCGCTGGTACCCGCAAATCTACGGCTGGATGCTGCACGTCTATCCGTTCGAGCGCGCGCCGGACAAGATCTGGACGCATTAGAAGCCGGAAGGGAACCCTCATGACAGTGAACGTGAAGGCCGTCGAGGGGCTGAGACCAGGACGATTGTGGCTCCTCCCCAGCCCCATGCCTTGCGCCGTGGCCCTCGCAGCCGTCTTGTTTCTTGGAGGGGGGGTGCCGCTCCGCGTGGTCATGGCTGAACCCTCGGTCCCTAAACCGGCGTCGAAAGTTCCGGCTCCATTGGCGGCGCAAGGCCTGTTTAAATTCTGGAATTTCGACCAACAGCAAGCAGGAGAAGCGCCTGCCGGATTCGCTCCGCATACGATCGGGAGCGGTGAACCCGGAAGTTGGAAGATCGAACCGGAGCGGGAGACGCCGTCTTCTCCGAATCGACTGACGCAGGCCACGCCGTGTCAGGCTGAAGGCTGTTTTCACCTGTTGCTGGCCGAGGGATTGAACTATGACTATTTTGATGTGGCGGTGAGGATTCGGCTGACCGAAGGATCACAAGGCGGAGGAGGGATGGTGTTCGCGATGAAGGACCAGAACTTCTATGCGGCCATCGCGAATCTCCAGGCGCACGCCGTGGAAGTCATTCGAATGCTCGATGGAAAGATCAGCGTGCTGAAGCGCGTGTCGGTGCAGCCCTGGCGCATGCCTTGGCATCTCCTGCGCGTTCGCCGTAATACCATTATCAGCAAAGAATACATGGAAGTCTTCTTCGATAATGCGCAGGTGCTCTCGCTGGAGGATAAGACGCTCGGGGCCGGCCAAATCGGCCTCGTGACCAAGGGAGAGGCCGTCGTCGCCTTCGATAATCTGAACGCCGCCCCGCTCTATTCCCAGAAGCCGCTCTCGCCCCCGGCTGCGTATTGACCAGCTCTGTGCTGCGCAAACCAAAGGAAGGCGATGCGATGAGCAATGGGTGAAACGCGCGTTGACCTGCTGCATCTACTGGAGGACTTACGCGACGCGTATCCAGGCTCGCTGGAAGAGACCATCCTGACCGAGATGGTGGCCAACTCGCTCGACTCCGGCGCCGGCCGGATCGTGCTCACTGCAGATCCTGAGCAATCGACGCTCACGGTGCTGGATGATGGCTCCGGCATGCAACGCCGGGACCTGGCCCGCTATCACGATCTCGCGGCCAGCACAAAGACCCGCGGGCAGGGTATCGGATTCGCCGGGGTCGGCATCAAGCTGGGCCTGCTCGTGTGCGAAGAGGTGGTGACCGAGACCCGGAAAGGCAAGACCCATGTGGCATCTTGGTGGCATTTGTCGTCACGGCATCGCGCTCCATGGAAGTGGATACTGCCTTTGGGGCTGGTGGTCGAGCGAGGGACGGCGGTTCGCTTGAAACTGCAAACTGCGTTGTCGCCGTTGCTGGACCCCGGCTTCCTCGAAGGCGCGCTGCGCCGGCATTACCAACCGTTGCTTGATCCCGAATTTGACTTGTTCCTTTCTCCTCACTATCCGCGCGGGATTGTCTTTCAGGTCAATGGGCAGGCACTCGAGAAGCAGGCCTGGTCCACTGCCACAAAAGGCGCGTTGGAAATCCGCTTGGCGGGAAAACGCAAGCCGTCGGCGATGGGCTATCTGGTGCGTGATGACGCCGAGCTGCCGGAAGAACAGCGCGGGCTGGCCATCAGCACGTTCGGTAAGATCATCAAACGTGGCTGGGACTGGCTCGGGCTGACGCCCGGCATGCCCGAACGGATCGGTGGGCTGATCGAAGTTCCTGCACTCGCAGCCTGCCTGACGTTAAATAAGGGTGATTTCATCCGTACGGGAGCGCGCGGTGCGCTCTATCTTGCCTACCGGAAGGCCATTCAAGAGGCGGTGAGCCGGCAGTTTTCCCTGTGGGGTGATGCCCCTGAACCGGCCGAAGAGGCACGCCGTCGCCAGGTGCGGCCGCTTGAACGCGATCTTGAACGGGTGCTGGAAGACCTGGCCGACGACTTTCCTCTGCTTGCTTCCCTGGTCGAGCGGCGGGCGGGCGGGCAAAAGAGACTGCCCATTGGAGGGCGTGGGAAGGCGGCTGATGAGCGGCCCGTGGCGCCTGCGACAAAGCCATCGGAAGAAGAAGCTGACGCGCGAGCCGTCCCTGAAGAGCTACCTGTGGAATCGCAAGCTTTGGTGGAAGCCACGGAACCTCAGCCGGCTCAGAGGTCCGAACCCAGCGCGGAGAGCATATTTCTTCCAGGAAAGGGCGGCGCACGCCGACCAGCTCACTATGGGCTGAGCATTCAGTTCGAGGACCGTCCAGATGATCCGGAATTGGGGCGCCTGGTTGAATCCACCGTTTGGGTCAACCAGGCTCACCCGGCCTATCATCGCGCCATGGCCTCGCGCTCGCTGGGCTATCACGTCTGCCTTGCCGTGGCGCTGGCGCTCGCTCCCCTGGCGGTCGAGCCCGCCGGGGAACACACGTTTGTCACGACCTTCTTCTCCACGTGGGGCAAAGCCATCGAGCGAACAAAGGCAAGGCGCCGGAATAAGTAGGCAATGGCCTCAGCCTTCTCACATGCCGTGGTCGCGCTGGCTGTCGGAAAGGCATCGACTGAACAATCGATGCCGGCTCGTTTCTGGCTGCTGTCGATTCTGTGCTCCATTCTGCCTGATGCGGACGTCGTGGGATTTTGGGCTGGAATAGAGTATGGGGACCTGCTCGGACACCGCGGAGTGACGCATTCGGTGCCGTTCGCCGTGCTCCTGAGCCTTGTCGTCGTGCGACTCGGGTTTCAGAATGTATCAGCGGGCTCGCGGACGTGGCGGCTGCTGGTCATGCATTTTTTTATCGTCACCGCGTCTCACGGCGTTCTGGACGCGATGACCGACGGCGGTCTCGGCGTGGCTTTTTTTGCGCCGTTTGAGAACAGCCGTTATTTTTTGCCCTGGAGGCCGGTTGTGGTCTCGCCGATCGGTATCGTGGAATTTTTCACGCCGTACGGCGCGCGAGTGCTGCTGAGCGAGGTGCTCTGGATTGGGGTACCGGCGGGTATGCTGGTGCTCGGTGTGACCTTGTCGCGCAGGCTTCGCCATCATAGTGTATAGCTCGAGTGGCACGGAGCGAAGCTGCGCCATCCCGCCCGACTGAGGTGCGGCAATTTTCCACCAAGACGCGACTGCTTTTGTTGCCCGGGTTTTTGTGCAACGACCGGCTGTGGGCGCACCAGATCGCGCATGCGCCCGACCACGCCGATCTCACGGTTCCTGATCTCACGGGCCGGGATTCCATCCAGGACATGGCGATCGCTGTTTTGAATGACGCGCCGGACTCGTTTGCCTTAGGCGGCTTTTCAATGGGCGGGATCGTCGCGCAGGAGATCATGCGGCTTGCGCCGCAGCGCGTGACCAAACTGGCATTGATCAGCACCAGCGCTCGCCAGCTTCTGTTGTCGATGCGGGAGCAGTATGTTCGCGCGCTCGACCATATTGAAAAAGGACGATTCCGGCACGTGATCGCGGAAGCCTATCCTCTCTATGTGCATCCGAGCCGGATTAAGGATGACGCCCTGAAACAGGCCATGCTGGAAATGATGGCGAGTGTCGGACCGGAGGTGGCGGTTCGCCAGATTCAAGCCCTGCTCGCGTACTCAGACTATCGTCCGTACCTGGGCGCCATCGCATGCCCGACGCTTGTGCTGTGCGGCCGGGAGGATACCCGAACGCCGATCGATCGACACATGGAACTGGCACAGGGCATTCCCCAATCCCAATTGGTGGTCATCGAAGGCAGCGGCCATTTCGTTCCGCTCGAACGGCCGGAAGAAGTCAGCCTGGCTCTCAGAGACTGGCTCTCTAACTGAGAAGCGCCGTCAGGTCACGCCAAATTCAGAAGATCTTATGGCTTGTTCGGCTTAGGAAGAGAGCCGATGAGCCGAGCCGCCAAATCAAGAAATTCTTGCGCGCGACGAATCTGCTCATCAGCTTCTGCTTTGGTGACAGTTCGTTCGATGGCATAGTCACCCACATGCCGAAGCTCGAATGCTTCGATAAGCTCGGTATGAAATTGTTGTTGGACAATGCCGGTCTTGATGAAATGCTCACCAAAACCCGTGTGCACTCCGGTGTGTTTCGAATAGGCCAATCC
>JBOHOS010000736.1:0-10568 GCA_050731295.1 Nitrospiraceae bacterium
GTATTGTTGGAGCACAGCCCTTGGGACGCTCAACAGCTCTTCTTTGGACTCGTTGCTGTAACAGACGACCCCGCGGTCGAGATACGATGAACTGCCCGAGACCTGCGTGATTCGATGTCCGATTAGCCCGCCGGTACACGACTCCGCGAGGGCGAGCGTGTGTCCTTGCTGAGTCAGATAGCGCCCCACGACGATTTCCATCGTTTCGTTGCCCTCCGCATACACGCACGCCCCCAGGCGGGCACGGACCTCTGCCGTCACGCGATCGAATAACCGAGGCTCAAACCGTGATGATCGTGCTGCTGTGTCGAGGCAGGCGGTCAGCGAGACGGATACGCCCAGCGGGGAGGCCAACAAGCCGACCCGCACGGGACCGCCGGGCCGCACCACGCCTTGCAGTCGCTGATCAACCTCGGATTCGATCAGACCGAAGGTCTGAAGCACTCGACGTTCAATCCAGGGGCGCTCTTGATTGGTCATTCGCTCGGCCGCCAGTCGCGGCGCAAGGGAAACGGCGAACATGTCCTCGGCTTCCCTCGGCACGCCGGGAAGCGCCGCTAAGAGACAATTCTTCCACCGGAGAGAAAATCCAGGGGCTGAACCGATCGGGTTGGAGAGCACATCCGCGCCTGAGGGAATCAGCGACTGGCGAAATTGTGCCGGTGAGGGCACGCGTCCCCATGCCGCAAAACGCCGCCGCATGCCTTCCAGCGCCTCGGCGCGCCGGCGCAACGGACGACCCGTCACGCGCGCCACCGCCTGCCGTGTCCAATCGTCTTGCGTCGGTCCCAATCCCCCTGTCAGCACGACGACGTCAGCACGCGCTGCGGCCGTCCGAAGGGCCGACGCAATATCCGACTCGTCATCTCCCACGATGGATTTGAACCGCACCTCGATTCCGAGCGCGGCGAGCCGCTCCGTCAAGAAGAGGGAATTGGTGTCGAGGCGACCGCCTAAGAGCAGCTCAGACCCGATCGCAATGATTTCCGCCTGCCGCATTCTGTCGATCCAAAGAACTGGCGGCGGATGCTATCACCCCCTCTATGGAGGGTCAATGATTCAGCGGCGAGTCTGCAGGAGTCACCAACGGGCGGCATGGGACCTAAGAGGTGAATGCTGGCGGATGACAAGCAGACGATTACTCAATCGTGGCGAAATCCAGGTCAAACGAGATTTCTCCCCCATCGGGTGGAAAGACGGACAGCCGCGTCTTGGCATCCGGAATAAGGTCAGCGTAGCGAAAGGCCGCCACAACCTTCGCTTGATACGCAGGCCGTTGGGGCCACACCGCTGTACGCGTGGCTTGCCCGTCGAACCGGACCTTGGCGGGTTTGAGGGTATGCCCGGATTGGAAGAGAAGCATATAACTGTCGACGGCGAAGGTCGGCCGATCGCCAAACAGGGTCACGCTGATCAATAACACTTCATCGTCAAGAATCCGACGTATGTCGCTGTCGGTTGGTGTTTGCCCGCGGAGCGCGAAGTGGGTCGCCAGGACGCGAAGCCCGGCTATTTTGGTCATCAGGAAGCCACGCGGCTCTAATTCTTGCGATGAACCGAACCATGCGTACAGGCGGTCAGGAGGTGTCCGGCTGGCCGCAGCCGCGTTGCCTCGTTCGAGCGCAGTCGCAATCTGGACGGGAGTCGGTTGCACATCGATGGCCGCGGCCGGCGCCCCGAGGGTCATGAGTCCCATGAGCCCAACGCCGGTAAAGACACGTGCAGACATGTTCATGGCGTATCAAATGCGCCGGCATGAGTCAATGCTTGGAACGCGTCGCCACGGCGATAAAAGCCGTACTGCTCAGTGAGATTTCGTAGATTGACAAACGTGCGATGAAATGCTACAAAACCGATTCTTTCTGACTTTTCGAGTGGTGAAGGAGGATCGTTCATGGCCAGCGCTGAGCAGCAGACCGTAAAGCGCCAATACGTTAACTTTGCCTTCTATAAGGTTGATCCTGCGTGGCGCAGACTGCCGGAAGATGAGCGAAGCCGGGGAAAACAAGAGTTCAACCGAGTCGTTGAAGAATACAGCGGGAAGGTCATTGTCATCCCGTACACCATGGTGGGGATTCGTGGTGACGCCGATATCATGTTGTGGCGGATCAGCTATGAATTGGAGCTCTTCCAGGAGATGAGCTCAAAATTGCTCGCGACGGGGCTGGGCAAGTATCTCACGACTCCCTACTCCTATCTGGCCATGACAAAGCGCTCCATTTACGTCGATCATCACGTGCACGAAGGACAGGAAAGCAAGCGGCTGACGATCGTGCCGGGAAAAGGCAAGTACATCTTCGTCTATCCATTCCTGAAAACACGCGAGTGGTTCTTGCTGACGAAGGCCGCCCGCCAGGGCATGATGGACGAGCACATCGAGGTCGGCCATCGATTCCCATCGGTCAAGCTCAATACGACCTATTCCTTCGGGCTGGACGATCAAGAATGGGTCGTGGCGTTTGAAACCGATAAGCCCGAAGACTTTCTCGACCTCGTCATGGCGTTGCGTGAGACCGAGGGCAGCCGGTACACGTTGCGCGACACGCCGATTTTTACGTGTCTCCTCAAGAGCGTGAAAGAAGTTCTTGATACGCTCGGCGGATGACCGAATCGTCTAATGCCCTTTGGCGCGGCCTTCCGAGTTCCGGGAGGCCGCGCCGTTTTCGCGGATACGCAGATATGATTGAGTTCCAAGGAGGCCAACTCATGAGATGTCCAAAGTGCGCAGGGCTGTTGACGTTGGAAGACATTCACGAGCACAGCGGACGATTTCGCGGATGGCGGTGCATTCAGTGCGGACTGCGGCTCGATCAAACCATCGTTGAAAATCGACATGCGGCCGTGCCTCATCCCGATTCATCCGGAAGCGGGGATAGCGCCGTGTGCGTGTCCGAACGTCCCGTTCGAACGTCCAACCGATCGAAACGGTCCGCTGCCAGACGGTAAGCGGCTGCCGTCGAGCCTGTCCGCAGATAGCCGTGGGCGATTCTCGACCACCCGATCGATCTGATTATTGCACCCGCCCACCCCAGGCGCCTGGTGCACCCGCCCACCCTGACCCTGCCAAGACAGTCTCTTTGCCCATGGACGCGCCCCTGCCCGGTGTCACCCGCCCTGCCCGAATTCTGCCGGCAATCCTTTCCGCTGTCATTCCGGGATTAGGCCAGGCCGTCAAGGGACAATCGAAACAGGCGTCCTGGATTTTCTTTACCGGCTTGCTTCTCTTGGCGGTCGCGTGGGGTCTCGGGCGCATCGGGGGGTGGGGAGCCGCGATCTTCTTCCTGATGCTGGTCGGATTGCCGTGGTGGGTGATCCAAGCGTACGATGCATACCTCTCCTTCGCTCAGGGCTCTTCCGGGCTGCGGACGACGCTACAGACGGCCTGGCAGCGGGCTCATGACATTCGGTTCCTCGGCGCGCTGTTTCTGCTGACCGCGTTCATGGATCTCTACATTATTCTCGCCAATCCCACGTACTCCCTGACCATTTTCTGCACGAAGCCCGCGGGAATGCTCGGCGTGCTGGCCAAAGCTCAATCGCCCACGCTCCACGTCTTGATCGGCTATGGATTCCTACGCCTCCGCCGCTGGTCCCTATTCGTCTATATGATCTATGCCGCCTTCGGGCTCGTGAACGCAACCGTGAACTTCGCCTGCCTGGGATATGGACGGGTTCGAACGGTCTTTTTGCTCACTCTCATCGCCTTTACCGCGTACGTCTTTTGGCGCCGGACCTGTTTTCGCCCAGACGGCCAACCAAGCCTTTGACACTCCAAGCCGCGCTATGTTATCTCAACTGCAGGCGGTGACGCTGACAGTTGCGAAAGGCGGTCTGCGGTCTATGGAAGAGTCCAACGCCCTGTATGCCATAAGGCATCCCGACGGATCGGTCAGTCTGTACGTCGATGAGGCCTACGCCATCGATCGGGGTATCAATCCCGCTCAGTTGGCACGCGTAGAAATTCCGAGAGAACTTTACATCAACGGGACCGTGCAGCAAATTCGCGAGTACGTGGCGACCTATTTGGAATCGCAAGCCACCGGCTCCGCATGATCGGATGCTGAAAATGGCCCCCATTTCACCCGACCCACCCCAACCGCGCCGAGACGCGCTCCTTCCTGAGCTTCGTTCTCGGTTCGAACAAATCCTCAACGTAGCCCGCTTGAGAAGGAGCCGGTCTCGGCCGGCTCGGGGCAGGCGGGTGAGAATGAGGCTGCGCCTCCGGTTTGTTCTCGCTTCGGGCCTTGTTGCACGGGAAGGGGCGCATCTCGGCGCGCCGGGGGGCGGGAGGGTGTAATTAGCCTTTTTGAGCATCCTAGAGAATCATTCTTGAAAGGACATATGGCTTCCCTTTTGACTCAGGAACATATCGAGTCGGTCATCGCCGCCATGCCGCCGCAAGGACGGATCATGTTGCATTTGCTCTTGCTTCAATACCTGGATATCACGCAAGACGACATTGAGTACATGGCGATGGATCGACCTGATCCTCGCCGCCAGGCCGGCCTAAAATCAGCGACTTCTCTCATTACGCGTGAAACGCTGGACGGCATTACCGACCGGGTGTCTCAATATCAAACAGGCATTCGCCAAAAACGAGAACGTCTCTGGCTTCAAACTGAATGCCTCCAGAAACAGATTGCGATCAGCGAATCCATCTGTTCTATTGCCGAACGGCTCCTGGCCTCGCGGTTCGGTTTGGAATCCGCGGCCTTGCAGGAATTGAAGACTCAGGCGCGGAGCGTGGTCCCCAGGCCCATGATCCGGCAATTGGACGCCGGGTGGGAGCGTGATGAGGTCACCGAAGACGACTATCAGCGGCGGCGTCTCTCGCTCGAATATCAGACCCAGTTGAGACGATTGGATCGCGAACGGAAACGGTTGGAGAATGTCCGGCAAGCCAACCAGAGCGCCGGCAGCATGCCGTTGCAGGACCATGAGATTGCGCACATCTGGGGAATTCCCGCCGGCAGCCTTGCCGCCCGCAAGGCGAAGTACCTTCAACAGTATTTGCAGGGGATTCAGGCCCAACTCGCGCTGGCTACTTCGGCTGCTCAGCAGGCTCACACTCCCCCGCTCGATCTCTGGAAAGAAACCTTCAAGGTGCTTTCGCAGCGATCGCTCGATCGTTCCGTATCCACCTATGATGGGCTCGAAGGCACCGAGGCCGCCCTCATCGATAAGCTGACGGCCTTCGCTCAGGGCAGCCTTGGGGAAGACGTGGAAAACCGGTTGTGGCTCGCGCTGGTCCAAGAATCCAGCCATCAAGCCGAATACGGCACGAAACTCAAGTCGCTGTTCGGCCTTCAGCGGTTCGCCGCGATTCTGAACGACATGGATACGTCACCGGACGCGCTGGAGCTGGACCTTTTCGCGAGGATCTCGCCGGCGCCCAAAGAGGTCGCGGGCCAATTGACCGAAGAGCCCAAGCCACAGGAAGGGCAACTGAGCGAAATGGGCGAACACGTGCTTCGAAGCTTCATGGGAGAGGAGCGGCGATTATAACCCTACGGAGTCATCGACATGAAGTTACCCTACCCGTCATTGTTCGTATTCTTCTTGACCGCTGGTTTGCTGCTCGCGGCCCTGGGGACGCCGGTCTCCATGGCAGGCGGGATGTTGGAAGTGGCGGATCTGGTCTCTCATCCGGATCAGTATGACAAACAAATGGTCATCGTCGTCGGGCGGGTCACCAACGTTCAGACCGCCGCCAATCGACAGGGACAACTGGCATACGGATTCCTGCTGAAAGACGGCAATGGGTCGGTCAAAGTGATCGGGTTAGGAAAGGCTGAGGTTCGCGAAGGGGAACAGGTGATCGTCGAGGGAGTTTTCAGCCGCCTTCGACAGGTCGGCCGAGGGATTGTCTACAACGAAATCAAGGCCACTCTCGTGCGGCCCGTGGACCGCCTCACTCCTGAGTTTGTCGGCTAAGCCTCGTCTCATCATTGTGCCTGGTCTCGAAGAAGACCGAACGCTTAACGGAATGGAGTGAGGCTTGATACAACCTCGCTCCGTGGCGGTGTAGGTCGGTTGGTAGAGCAGCGGACTCATAAGCCGGATCTCGCATCTCCAATTCATGGCACTTGCATCACTTTCTTCAATAAAATCGTGGCTCCCATCGCTTTTGCCCGTTTTGGTATTCGATTACTTCCGGCCCAAACCGACCAGTTCCGTCCTCGTGGTGAACATCTGGTGAACACTTTCTGAGTGAATTACAGACCGGAATAACCATGGTTGCGGCCGTTAAAACAATCCTTCCATCGGCTCAGTAGGCGAAACCGTGAAAATATCAGCCTCCCCCGCTTGATCTTCCTCTTAGTCCCCTTGCGAAGATTTCCCCTTTTTTCAGAGGTCCAATAGACCGGTTTTGTGTCTGTCTTGGATCTGTGTGTCCCAGCAGACAAAATTGGGTGAAAAACACGGTGGAAGTAAGTGAGCGGAGCCTCTGTAGGTAAGATGTTTTCTACGTTTTGACTGGTTTAGTTTTTTGATGAAACCGTGGGCCTGGTCACTGCGATTATACAGACACCAATGGAACTCGAAGACCAGATAAATCCCAGCATCGTAAGAATTGGAGAATGTTTCACACATCGCTAGAATCTTCACTTCGAGGGGATGGTTGAGACCGACGTGCATGGCGAACATGTTTTTGCTCTCCGGGTGAAGGATGATTCGATGGAGCCACTGTTCCATACAGGGGAGACCGTCTTCGTGAATCCAGCTCTTCCAGCTGACGATGATCAATACGTGATCGTTCTGGAGGAGGTGACGCCTCTCATGGAGCCGACCTCAGGCAATTGAAGAAAGCAGGCCATACTTATGTGTTGCATACGCCGAATCCCAAATACCATGACTCACCTCTGACGAAACGGCACAAGATCATAGGGAGAGTAGTAAGGCTGCGCATGAATCTGTAAGATGATGCGGTCTCCGGACTGGCCTTTCGCTGAGACATGCTCATAGCTTCGTTAAGTTAGGAAGTCCTATGGAGACCTGTCCCGCATTCGGTCGTGGCCGTGCTGCCGTCAATTCTCCTGTGTCGGCTGGTCTCCGTTCATCGCTTCCAAGGCGCGTTCGCGCTGTTTCACGAGGAACCCACTCACCTGATAAATGTTCTCATCGTACGGGTCCTTCCAGGCCGCCCCCGGCCAGCGCTCCTCCACAACGACGATGGGCTTATGAGGATGTGTCAGCACACGGACGCGCTGACCGATGGCAAACCGAAATCCAGACATGGTGGCCTGACGTCTATGTCCACGAGCAGACCGCCGTGTGCACTCCGCGGTCGAGAAATACTTGGGAAAGTCGTTCAAGACGAAGTGTACAGGAAAACGATTTCGTTTTGGTCGGATAGACGGCGCCATCTTCATCCGTGTGGTCTCTCGTTCAGGGTATGACCCACCCATACGCTGTGCAATCGAGAACAGGTTTCTGAGCGGCTTGGCAGCCACCCTGCTCAGCGCCGGCCCCCACCCACACTCCATCTCCATGGTCTGTGTATCTGTCCCTTCCGATGATGACAACTCCATCAGTGCCATCATGACGACGTCGCCGAACTTTCTTGCTAGCGGACCTTCTCGAACGCCGGCAGAGTCAGTCAATCAAAACATCGGGCCGAACTCCATCGAAAGCCGAACCGGTAAGTTCAACAGACACATCTCCTGCGACCCCATGGGAAAGAAGAATCCATCGAAGATCGGGATGCTATGGATCGCTTAGACAGCGGTTGACCTAGGTCGAACCAGGATGCGCAACCCAATTCATGGTGAACGACTTCGCCGCAAACCGAACGTCCGACTTCATGAAGAAACTGTTGCTTCTCCTGTCGATCGGGGCAGTGTTCATCGTGGGCGCACCCTGGTTTGTCTGGGACGGCATTTTCAATGTCGCCGCCACAGAACGCCATGCTCCTTTGACGATTTGGCTCATCTCCCAGGTGCGTGACCGAACTATCGCTGTGAGGGCGGGAGATACCCCTGCCTCGGCTCCTCTCACCGATCCACACGTTATCCAAGCCGGGCTCAGAAGTTATCACACGATGTGCCTCAATTGTCATAGTGCCCTCGGGCGCCCATCGTCGCCGGTTCGGCACGGACTGAACCCGAAGCCCCCAGGGTTGGCCAGCGTCAAGGTGCAGCGTCGCAGCTATGCGGAACTGCACTGGATCCTTAAACATGAAACATGAAACATGGCATTCGGATAACCGGTATGCCGGCCTTTGATATCCGACCCACAGTGATGATGCGCTCTGAGCCATTGTCCATTCCTGCGACGCCTTCCAAGTCTCTCACCGCAAGAGTACACTGCTCTGGTCAAATCTGCCGGCCCTCACAGAAGAGCCGGCGGATCCGGATGCACTTCCTAGGGGCCGACGGTGAGCCATACGTGTCGAGTCCGGCAATACAATCGGCATCGGGGCATGCGGCTCAGCCGACGGAGATGGCCGACAATGCGAGACAAGTAACCATGGGAAGCGAACACTCCTTGGTCAAACGGATACTATTCCCGACCGACTTTTCCTCCTGCGCGGACCATGCGGAGGCGTATGTGGCTTTTCTTGCGAAGGCATACGGGGCCACGGTCACCGTCGTCCATGTGCTGGAAATCTACGAGGGGATGTATGTCACCACAATCCAGGATCATAGTGAGACGGACAAGCGACTCGCCGATACTGTTCGGCGCCTTACGCAGCCACCAGTCCTCGCGACCAGTCAGCAGAGGGCAGGCATTCCAGACGTGGTCATTTGCGAGGCAGCGGCGGAGGATCAGGCGGACCTCATCATGCTCGGCACCCATGGCAGAACCGGCCTCCAACACATTCTCCTGGGAAGTACCGCAGAACGAGTACTAACCATTGCCCCATGCCCCGTGATGACGGTTAGGGAGCCAAAAGGACGCATCACGTGCACGCATGTCGTCGTCCCGATCGATTTATCTGGCTGCTCATTCGATGCCCTGGAGTATGGTATCCAGATTGCCAAGGATTTGGGGGCAGCTTTGACACTCCTGCACGTCTTGGAGCCCACGTCCTACGGGATCGATTTGACGTTTGAGCATGCGGCGGAAGGAAACAAGCGAGCGGTCACCTCACAGCTTGCGTCGGTCGTGAACACGATTCGGTCTCACGGCGTCTCTGCGCAAGAGGTCATTCGTGGCGGCGTGCCGACTGATGCCATTCTTGAGTTCATTCGCACGTCCGACTGCGACCTCATCGTCATGGGGACGCACGGTCGGCGTGGGATTGCCCATGTCATGAGGGGCAGTGTGGCCGAAGCCGTGTTGCGTCGGGCGCCGTGTCCTGTCCTTGCTGTGAAGATTCCCAAATTTCCTCCCGGTCACCAGCGGATGATGCCGCAGCCGACGGAAGCCCTCTGAAGAAGTTCAATTACGCATAGCAACCAGCTTGAAATTCAGCGATCTCCCGCGCCGAGGCATGGCATTTCCCTTGAACAGTATGTATGACAGTTTTATGCGATAGGTAGTTAAACGAGTAAGGATACCCACTGTCGAGGTGAACGACGGCCTGTATTTACCCAATGTTGAAGCTGCTTAAGGTCCCAGCGGCCACCGCATTGTTCGGGCGTCGGCGCAAGGCCCACACCGTCAGATCGAGACGGAACGGCAGCAACGGGCAAATCGAGAACTGCCTCTTCTTCACGACGGCCACATTCGCCATCAGGAACGTGTGGCCGTCGCTCTCGAAGCCTTGGCGATTCTGACGGCTTCCCTGATCATTTGAGACGTATATCCCCATTCGTTATCGTACCAGCTCATCACTTTGACCAGGTTTCCGTCCACAACCTGCGTCAGCCCCAGATCCACGATCGACGCCCGTGGGTCCTGAATGATGTCTGAGGAGACCAGCGGCTCATCGGTTACGCCGAGGACGTCTCGGTATCGGTCGCTGTTCGCTTCTTCTGCAAAGATGCTGTTGACTTCTTCAACCGTGGTGCGTCGGCTGGTGAGGAACACGAGATCCGCGAGGGAACCAATGGTCAGGGGGACGCGAACGGCGAGGCCATCGAACTTGCCCGCATACTGCGGTAGGGCTTTGGTCGTCGCAACGGCGGCGCCGGTCGAAGAGGGGATCAGATTGGCGGCGGCCGCTCTGCCGCGCCGTCGTTTCTTATTCGGTCGATCGACGATCGCCTGGGTGGCCGTATAGGCGTGCACCGTGGTCATGATGGCCTTCTCTACCCCAATTCTTCTTCCCATCACCTCAACCACAGGAGTAATGCAGTTCGTCGTGCAACTGGCGCAGGAAATAATGCTGGGGGTCGGCTCCTCAGTCGTGTTTACCCGGTGAACCACGGTCGCGATCTCCGGGCTTTTGGCGGGCGCCGAGAGGATGACCGTCTTCGCGCCGGCCGCCAGGTGACCTTGCAAGTCCGCTTGCTGATTGAACACCCCCGTGCATTCCAGGACGATATCGATCTCCAGTTTCCGCCACGGCAGCCGTGCAGGATCTTTTTCCCCAAAGACAGGATACGTCTTCTCCTCGACCCTCAAACCATCGGGGACCGGTGCGACCTTCTTGTGGTAGCGTCCGTAGACGGTGTCATAGT
>JBOHOS010000737.1:0-4584 GCA_050731295.1 Nitrospiraceae bacterium
GGCTAGGGCCAATGCCCTATCAGCAAAAATGGGGCTAGGCCTTCTTTTGTTTCCCGTGGGCCTTCTGATACGTTGCATCGAAGTCGAGGAAAGTTATAGGATTCAATTGATGACTCGTAAGTTCAGCGTAGAGGCCGTAGAGGCATGGTGAAGTTTGGAGAAGTTTGGAATTGACAAAGTTTTTGCCTCTTTGATAGACTCGCTTCCTCGAATTGCGTTTTATTCTGAATTAGTTAAGACCATTCAGCACAGATAACATTGAAGCTCCACGGCTGTTGGAATTCGCTGTCCGACAGATAGACATAGGGAGGGCGCCCGATGAGTCTCGATTACGTCAAATTCTCAAATGGATTCGAGAAATTCATGCCGAAGGAATACCGGGATATGGTCGAACACGGTCCCTTCGGAAAAAAAGTGACGGTCTCGCAAATGGGCAGCTTCAAGGAGATCCTTGAGGAGCATCCCATGTGCGCAGGCTGTGCCATGACGCTCTTCATCCGACTCGCCATGATTTCGTTTCCCAATCCGGAAGACACGATTACGGTCGGAACCGCCGGGTGCGGACGCCTGGCGATTTCTCAAGCGGCCATTCCCTTTGTCTACGGCAACTATGGCGATCAGAACGGCGTGGCGAGCGGCCTATCGCGAGGACTGCGTCTTCGGTTCGGTGACAAACCCAAAGATGTGGTGGTCATGGTCGGTGATGGGGGAATGGCGGACATCGGGTTTTCCGCAACTCTCCATTCCTGGTTCCGCAAGGAGAAATTCACCACGATTATGCTGGACAATGAAGTGTACGGTAACACCGGCGGCCAGGAAAGCGGAATGACGAGTCGGGGTGCCGTGCTGAAGATGGCGCCTCTCGGGAAAAAATTTGAAAAGATGGATATGGTGTCCATGGCGAAGGTGGCCGGGTGCGCCTATGTAGCGACGGTCGTGCCGAACAACCCGCGGCGCGTTGAGAGTGTCATTAAGAAGGCGGTGCTGATTGCGCGTGAAGTGGGTCCGACGTACATTCAGGCGTACACCTCCTGCAATATTGAATACGCCATTCCCACCGATAAAGTGATGGAAGATGCCAAGAACGTCGAGGACGACCGGTATAAATTTGCCGAGTATGTGACCGATGAGGCCAAGCAATACCTGGCAGATCGGTACGGATACAAGGAATTCCAGCCGAAGCCGGCTGCGGCGGTAACCAAAGCCTGAATCGGCGAGCAGCAAACTCATTTGTATCAGGTTGAAGGAGGAAGGCGATGGCAAAACGCTTTAACATCCGGATGGCCGGGGTCGGCGGCCAGGGAGTCGTGACCGGTTCTCACATTCTGAGCACTGCGGTGATCAATGCAGGCGGTGAAAGCACGATCGTTCCCTTCTATGGTTCCGAAAAACGAATGGCGCCGGTGGAAAGTTATGTGCGTGTGTCGGACGAGCCGATCTACGAGATCGGGGAGATCACGTTTCCACACATCATTATCATCTTTCATCCCCAGGTCATCACGCATGGCAAGTCGTACACGATGCCGTTCTACTTCGGACTGAAAGAAGACGGGGTGGCACTGATCAACAATGACGGCCCCATGAAGTTGCACAGGGACCAAGCTCGCGAGTTGGAAGAGCGTCGCGCTCGGATGTTTTATTTGCCGGCCACCAAGCTTTCGCTCGAAGTTGCAGGGATGGATTTGGCGACCAATATGGCCTTGATGGGGGCGATCGGTTGTATCACCGGTCTGACGACCATCGATTCCCTCGCTCACGCTGTGAAAGATCGTTTCCTGGGCAAGGGATTCGTCGTGTCGGGCGGCACGGCGGCCCTTGATAGTGTGGTGGAACGGAAGTTCAAAAAGAAGCAGGAATTGATCGATAAGAATGTCGCTGTGATCCGAGCAGGATGGGAATTTGCTGAAAAGAATGGGTGGGATGAAGTCAGTAAAGCTGCAAAGAAGGCGGAAGCCGCCGCCGCAGCAGCAGCCACGGTTTAACAGAGAATCAGTTTAAGCTTAAGAGGCATCGATGTATCTTGTCGCTGATATCAACATTGAAATTTGTGCCGCAACGAGTTGTAAGCTCTGCACACAGTTTTGTCCCGAGGCTAATACCATTCAGTACGACAACGACTTGGGTAAGGAGAAAGGCTTGAAGTACGGCTCCGCGTATGTGGCGGTGGACCGTTGTAAAGGCTGTGCCCAATGCGTATGGGTCTGCGATAACATGTCAAAACATCATGCCATCACGATGGTGATGATCGATCAGTTGCCCAAGGCGGCTATTACCGACAACATTCGGTACGGTGAGAAGGGTACACGGGCAGAGTTGGCCAGTCCGGTTGTCGGCTAAAGGGAGATCGGGACAGTGAATACAGCACAGAAAACAGACGAACGGATTATTGTGCCCGGCCCGGCCGGATTTCACCCACCTTCAGCCGCGCAGCTAGGTGTCTCCCTGCCGGATCCAGGCCAGGGTCTTTTTTACGGACAGTTGGAGACGAATGAAGACAAGGTGATTGAAGAGATCGCCCGGAAAATGCTCACAAGCCCGAACGCCACCATTTTTCCCGGACCGATGGTCTTGTGGGCCTGGAATGAGCATGCCGTCGAAAAAGCCAAAGCAGTATTGGAAATCGCCGCTCAGATTCCCGAAGTCTTGATCATTCCCATGCCCGACTACCGGCCCAAATATCCCAAAATCGATCCCGAAGAAGTCATTAATCCGAACCATCCGAATCTCACCATTTGGGGAAATAAGATCGAAGCGTGTATCTTCATCGGCGTGCACTGCCATTATGCCAATCTGACCCTGAAAATGATTCGAGCGGGCACGAATTGCTGCACCAGTGCCATTTGCGCTGAGCAGGGGCATGAGGATGCCATGCTGACGATCCGGGATTCAGACACGGCGAAACTCAGAAAGGTCGCCCAAGTCTTTAAGCGTGTTCGCGAACAAATGGGAATTAAACTGCCCGAAAACGGAAAGAATGTGCGGTTTACAGGGACACAGTCCAAGGTGCACGGCGGGCAAACCCATACGAACCCGCTGGTCTTCATGCCCGTCGAGGGAGCCGCAGCCAGTGCGTCAGCATTCGGGCACAAGCCTGAGCACATGCAGAGCGAAGCCTAGGCGATCCGAACCGACCGACCCAGCCAAGAGGTGGAACTATGAGCGAAGTGAAGACCAATCCGCAGGGCGATCCTGTGACGAGTCTTGAGCCGGAACAAAAAACGAATCCACAGGGCGATCCGATCACCAGCGTGGCTGCACCCAAGAGCAGTGAGGTGAAGAAAGATCCTCATGCGGAAGCGAAAAAGCAACGGATCGTCACCCCGGAATATATGTTCCATGAGGCGCCACGGACTAAAGAATTCATCACCGGAAGCGAAGCCGCCAAAGAGGCGGTGCGCCGTTCCAATGTCGATCTTTCAATCGCCTATCCGATTACCCCACAGAGTGAGACGATGCAGCTCATCGGCGTTCTGTATGGGGAGGGCTATGTCAAGGAATACTACCGTGGGGAAGAAGAGTATGGCGTGATGTCGGCCATTGCCGGCGCCTCGCGAGCAGGTGTACGTTGCTTTACAGCTACTGCGGGACCCGGGACGCTGCGCGGCCTCGAGCCGATCGCGTCGTGGCCCGGTCACCGTCTCCCGGCGGTCGCTATGTTTACCTGTCGTGTGGTCAACGCTCCGTTGGCCATCCAGCCCGATAATATCGAGGTCTCCTACCTGCTAAATTGCGGCATGATCGTCTTTCATGCCGAGAATCAGCAGGACCTGTTTGACTTCCTCATGGCCAGCTTTATCATCAGTGAGAAGAACGACGTGACGCTTCCAGTGGGGGTTGCCTGCGATGGGTTCTTCGTGACCCATGCGCGCGGATATGTGCACATGCAGGATCGTGGTCTGAAGCTACCTCCACGGGAAGCGTGGCGAGGTGCAGTTCCGGTTTTAGACGCTGAAAATCCTCCGGCTCGCTTGTCCCGCGACGCGCCGGTTCAGAAATCGAATTTCATGGCGTACAACATTCACGCGGTCTGGCAGCAGGAAGTATGGGCGGCGGTCGAACGATCGCGGAAGTACATTAACCAGTACATGGGCGGACTCTGCACCGCAGAAAACGTCGACGGAGCTGAAGCCGTCATTATTGCGTCGGGCAGCGCTGCGGCGCAATCTCGAGAGGCAATCAGGCTTTGCAAGGACAAAGAGATCCAGGTCGGGTTAATCAAAATTCGTTCGCTGCGGCCATTTCCCACGAGCGAATTGCGGCAACTCTGCGCAAAGGCCAAACTGATCGTAATCCCGGAGTTCAATTATGTCGGCTGGCTCGCTCGGGATGTCGCGACGGCGATCTATGGACACTCAAAGGCCAAGATCATCGCCGGGCCGCATGTGTATGGCGGGCAGTCGATGCCGGTGGAGTTGATCGTGGACGAGGTCGAATCCGTACTGACAGGGAAGAAGTCCACGAATGTTCCGCTCTCGGCGATCATGGGAACGGATGTGGATCATGCGGCGGTGAGCCATTTCATGAAGAGTATCTGATTCGCGATCGGTAGGAGGAAATGAAAGAGCCCGTCCGGCTCCCCCGGGC
>JBOHOS010000738.1:0-21771 GCA_050731295.1 Nitrospiraceae bacterium
TCTCGGACGTTTCCTGGCCAATGATATCGGCTCATGAGCATGAGCAGATCCCGTCCCAGCTGGACGCGGCGGCGATGTTCACGGGCAACGCGAGAAACAAAATACTCGATCAGCAAGGGAACGTCCCCTTCCCGATCCCTCAGGGGAGGCAACATGATCGGCACCACGTTCAATCGGTAATAGAGATCTTCGCGAAACGCGCCGACGCGCACCATCGCTTCGAGGTCGCGGTGGGTCGCGGAGATCACCCGCACGTCCACCGAAACGGGCCGGCTTCCTCCGACGCGCTCAAAACATTTCTCCTGCAGCACGCGGAGCAGCTTCACCTGGGTCGCGAGCGGAATGTCACCGATCTCATCCAGAAAGAGGGTGCCCCCCTCCGCCAATTCGAACCGCCCCTTGCGGGACTCCACGGCGCCGGTAAACGCCCCCCGCTCGTGTCCAAAGAGCTCGCTCTCCAGCAAGGCTTCGGACACGGCCGCGCAGTGCAGCGGCACGAACGGTTTCTCGGCTCTCGGTCCCTGCAGGTGAATGGCGCGCGCCACCAGCTCTTTGCCGGTGCCGCTTTCGCCGCGCACGAGCACGGTGGCCTGACTATGGCTGACGCGTTGGGTCGCTTCATGAACAGACCTCATGGCGGGACTGCCACCGATAAGACCGGCCGGGCCTCGTGGTTCGCTTGCCGGCCGCTCTCTACCGCCCGGCACGGCATGCCATTGGGGCGAGGCCGTCACGCCCGCCGCACCGGAACTCGCTGACGCCTGGCTTTGCAGCATCTCAAGTCGCTGTTGGACCAGCTTCAGCGCGGCATCAATAGTCTGCACCGCAGAGCCCGGGCGCATCAGGACCGACACGATCGATTCCAGGGCTTCCCGTTCCTCGGCCATATCCGTCTTGAGTTGATCCTCAATACCAGTCATGTCCCGATGACCATGCTATCAGACAATAAAAAAGGCGCCAGTCCTTTGCGTAAGATCGTGAAGAGACCTTCGCAGGTACCGGCGCCTTTGCCAAATCCCGACGTCGTTGTCGGGCTTTCACTGTGAGAGCGCTAGCGAGCAGCCGTAGCCGGCAGCGATCAGCTATTGGCCACCAGGTATTCGCGTTTACACGTCATAGTACAAGAAGAATTCGTACGGATGCGGGCGAAGTCGAAGTTGATCGACTTCTTTGCTGCGCTTATAGCTGATCCACGTCTCCAACAAGTCTTCCGAGAACACACCGCCCTTGAGAAGGAACTGATGATCCTTTTCGAGATTCTTGAGCGCATCGTCCAAGCTGCCGGGCATGGTCGGCACCCTGGCGGCCTCCCTAGGCTCAAGGTCGTACAGATCCTTGTCCATCGGATCACCCGGATCGATCTTGTTCTCGACGCCATCCAGCCCGGCCATAAGCATCGCGGCAAACGCGAGATAGGGATTGCAGGCCGGGTCGGGAAACCGCACCTCGATCCGCTTGGCCTTAGGGCTGGGCGAATACATAGGAATGCGGATGGTGGCGGACCGATTGCGACTGGAATACGCCAAGAGCACGGGCGCCTCGAATCCCGGCGTCAACCGCTTGTACGAATTGACGGTCGGATTGGTGATGGCCGCCAGGGCAGGCGCATGCCGGAGAATACCGCCGATGTAGTGCAGGCAGAGCTGTGAAATACCGGCATATTCCTTCCCGGCAAAAAGCGGCTTTCCGTCTTTCCAGATGCTTTGATGGGTATGCATACCGGAGCCGTTATCACCGAAGATCGGCTTGGGCATGAACGTCACCGTCTTGTGGTGCCGGCGGGCCACGTTCTTGACGATATACTTGTACATCATCATCTTGTCGGCCATCGCCACCAACGAATCGAACCGCAGATCGATCTCCGCCTGGCCCGCCGTCGCCACCTCATGATGGTGCTTTTCGATGGGAATGCCGCAGCGCTGCATTTCAAGGATCATCTCGCTGCGGATGTCCTGCTGGGTGTCCGTCGGCGCCACCGGGAAATAGCCTTCCTTGTGCCGGATTTTCGCGCCGAGATTGACGCCGTCTTTACCGGCATTCCAGACGCCCTCGTCCGAGTCGATGAAGTAGTAGCCGCTGTGGCTGTTTTGATCGTACCGAGCCTGGTCGAAAATAAAGAATTCCGCTTCCGGCCCCCAATACGAGATGTCGCCGATCTTGGTGCTCTTGAGATAGCGCTCGGCGCGTTGCGCGATGTTCCGGGGATCGCGGTCGTAGTTCTCGCGCGTAATCGGATCGACGACGTTGCACACGAGGCTGAGCGTCGGCACGGCCATAAATGGATCCAAGCACGCGGTCGACGGATCGGGAACCGCGAGCATGTCGCTGTTATTGATCGCCTTCCATCCTCGGATCGAGGACCCGTCCAATCCGGAGCCGTCTTTGAAGACGCCTTCATTCAACTCCTCGATCGGAATAGAAAAATGCTGCCAGGTGCCGATGAGATCGATGAACTTGAGATCCACGATCTGCACTTGCTTCTTCTTTGCAAATTCCAGGACTTCGCGGGCGTTCATTCCGAGCCTCCTTTCAAACCAAGCGACTAATGAAAAACTCCGTTTCTTTCCGTCTTCTCACCCTGCTCTTTCAAAAATCCGTCAATCTGTTCCCTGATCGCGGTCCGGATGTGTTCCAAGCGCCCGTGATCTTCGATTTTCGACCCGTCCAGATCCGTGACGTAAAAGACGTCCGCCACCTGGTCCAGTCGTGTGGAAATCCGCGCCGCATGCACCGATAGGCTCAAGGCGAAGACGGCATGGGTGATGACGTGCAGCAGACCTTGCCGGTCATCGGCAAACACGTCGATGATTGTGAACCGGCCCGACGTTTCGTTATCCACCTGCACCTCGGTCAGCTGACGGTTGCTCGGAAGCACGCGGTCTGTTGAAAGCCGATGGCTGCGGGTCAATAGATTCTCGACGGTGTCCTCGCCCTTCAGAATCCGAATGATGGTTCGCCCAATGCTGCTCCGGCGTTCGGGCGGCGGCTCGCCGGCATGATCGGGGTCCATCACTTGAAACGTATCCACCACGATCCCGTCATTGCGCGTAATAATCTGGGCATCCAGGATTTGCAGACCTTTGGCGGCCATTACACCGGCGATCTTGGAGAAGATGCCGGGAATCAAATCGTTGACCGTGACCACCGTGTACTCGCAGGTCCTGAGCGAATGGTTGAAGTGTCCCTCCACGAGCACCTGCTCGCCGGCGCGCAGCCGAACAATGGCGGCCATGTGCACGGCGATACGATTCGGCGAGGTGCCCAAGACATACCGGAGGGGAAATTGTTTCAATTGCGATTCGATCCATGATCGGTTCACACCGGCCATCGTCGCCAGGGCCGGATCGCGCGCGACCTCGTCTGCCACTCCGCTGAGATGCTGAGCGCCATCCGCCGTCTCCCGTTCACCCGAGACTTCAGGCAACGTCCGAAGAAAAAGCTCGATCAGCAAGGATTCTTTCCACTTGGTGAGGACACCCGGTCCCACGGCGGCAATGTCTGCCGCCGTGAGAGCCAACAATTTCCGCAGCACCTCCGGCGTCGCTACGGCCCGCGCGAAAGGAAGAAGCACCTTTTCATCGTAGGGGTCACGCCGAAAGGCGGTGTGCGCCATGAGCAGGTGACGGTGAACCAGAAATACCAGGGTCCGCGTTTCCTGTTCATCGAATCCCAACCGGGCGGCCGTTTCCTCCGCGATGGTCTTGCCGACTTCGCTGTGGTCCAACTCCCTCCCTTTCCCGAGATCGTGCAACAGAATGGCCAAATGCAGGATATCCTTGCGGCGAATCTCACGATACACCTCGCCGATCAGACCCGACTCGTGCTCCAGCGCCTCGGCTTTTGCCACCGCGAGAAGGCTATGCTCGTCCACCGTATACTTGTGATACTGGTTGAACTGCATGAGACCACGCACGGCGGCAAACACCGGAATGATTTTTTCCAGCAGATGAGCCCGATGCATCGCTTCGAGGGTCCCGGCGACGGAACCCGGCTCCGACAGGATTTTGAGAAAAATACCGCTGACCTCCGGAGTGCGGAATGCCTCTTCCGAGACCCCGTCGACGCATTGGTGGATTTCCTCAAGCAGGTGCGTGTCGATCAGAAGCCGGCGTGACTGCGCTAGTTCGAACAATCGTAACAACAGAGCCGGACTGTTGAGGACTCGACCGCGGACCTCCGCCGGCACCGTCAGATTCCTGCCGGCAACCGTGAAGTTTCCATCCAAACGCGGGGCCGGCCACAGTTGCGCCAGACGGTCGCGGAGCGGGACGCGTCGGCAGCGGCCGACGAACCGCGCGCACCGTTCGTGCAGCCCCATCGTGTGCCGATAGTATTGCTGCATGAATTGCTCGACTCCGAGCAGATGAGGCTGATCCTGAAACCCGAATCGCTCCGCGAGCCAGACCTGCTCGTCGAACGAGAGGATTTCCTGCGCCATTCCGGCGTGAAAGTGGAGCAGCGCCCGCACTCGCCAGAGGAACTCGCGGGTATCCGTGAGCGCGAGATAGTCTTGGCGGGAAAGAATGCCGCGATCGGCGAGATCCTGAATCGTCGCCGCGCGATAGCGGGCCATGCCCGCCCATTGCAGCACATGCAGGTCCCGCAAGCCGCCTTTGCTTTTCTTGACGTTCGGTTCGAGCAAGTAGACCGTTTCTCCGAACTTTTCGTACTCCCGTCGCCGCTCGTCCATCTTGCGGACGATGAAGCGGTCCACGCCCCTGCTCACAATCCGGCGGATGTAGCGATGTTGAAATTCCTCGAAGAGCCGCGGGCTCCCGGCGAGAAATCTGGCTTCCATCATGGATGTCTTGATCGTGAGATCGCCGTCGGCCAAATCGAGGCAATCGGGAATGGTGCGCAAGCTATGGCCGACCTGAAACCCGAGATCCCACAAATGATGGAGCATATGCCGCGACAACTCGGACATGACCTCTTTGCCCTGCGGATTGAACAAGAACATGATGTCGATGTCGGAAAACGGCGCCAGTTCTCGACGACCATACCCGCCCAACGCCACCAGGCAGCAGTGCTGAGATCCCGTAGCCATCGCCTGGTCGCCGAGACTCCGCATGGCGTTGCGATAGCGGCCGATGATGAGCCCGTCCACGAGTTCCGTGAGGGCCGACACGATCTCAAAGCCCGATGCGCCTGCAAGCAGGCGGCGCTCGACCGCTTTGCGTTGCTCGTGGAGAGTCGAACCGGCCGCATAGACCTCTGCATCCCGTATCAGACCGATTGACATATCATGGTCGGAATCGGATGTCACAGCGCGCTCTCTCCCGTCTCACCCGTGCGTATGCGCACCGCAGCTCCCAAATCTCGGACGAAGATCTTGCCGTCCCCGATGCTGCCCGTCTTCGCCGTGCGTGTGATGGTCTCGATGACGCGCGGCACTTGGTTGTCGGGCACTGCGACCTCGATTTTTACCTTTGGCACAAACTCGATCGTATACTCCGTGCCACGGTAGGTTTCCTTGTGTCCTTTTTGGCGACCGAACCCTTTGACCTCGGTCACCGTCATGCCCTGGACGCCGATCTCCAACAACGCATCCTTCACCTCATCCAGCTTGAACGGCTTAATGATCGCCTCAACTAATTTCATGTCATCATCTCCCCTACCGGTCCTGGTAAACAGCGATATAAATTCCGCGGTAATTTGTCCTTCCTGTAGGATGCTCAAAATGACCATCCAACACACCCGCCCACCCCAGGCTCGCCAAGACGCGCCCCTTCCCGAACGAGGCCGCAGGTGAAGAAAGAAGCCGAGGTGTACCCTTGCGGTACGTTGAGGCTTGTTTCGAACCGAGAATGAAGTTGGAGGGCATTTTCAGCATCCTAGGAGTAGGCCCGTTCGTTATGCTGGCTGAGATCCATTCCAATGACCTCGTCGTCCGGAGAAATTCTCAACCCCATCAAGCCATCCAGGAATTTCAAGATGACGTAAGTACCCACAAACGAGAACAACGCGGCCGCAAAGGCGGTCAGCGCCTGAATGCCGAACTGGCCCGGGTTTCCGAAGAAGAGACCATCGACTCCAGCCGGATTGATCGCCTTGGAAGCAAACAGTCCTGTGGCGAGAATTCCCACGATCCCGCCGACTCCGTGGATGCCGACGACATCGAGCGAGTCATCATAGCCGATCTTCCCTTTCCAGACAATTGCGAAATAGCACAAGGCCCCGGCCGCGACGCCGATCACCATAGCCGCGCCTGATCCTATATATCCCGAGGCCGGCGTGACGGTGGCGAGTCCGGCCACCACGCCGCTGGCAATCCCCAAGACGGTGGGCTTGCCGCGATGAAGCCATTCCATCACCATCCAACTCAACGCCGCCGTCACGGCGGCCGTATGCGTGGCGACAAAGGCTCCGACGGCCGTCCCGTTTGCCCCCAGTGCGCTTCCGGCGTTGAATCCAAACCACCCAAACCACAGAAAGCCGGTGCCGATCAGCGTTAAGGGCAGATTATGCGGTGCGAGGTAGTCGGTGCCATAGCCGCGGCGTTGACCGAGGACCAGGGCACACGCCAAGGCGCTGATGCCCGAACTGATGTGCACCACCGCCCCACCGGCAAAATCGACCGCCCCCAGCTTTGCCAACCAGCCGCCGCCCCAGATCCAGTGCGCCAAGGGACAATAAATGAGCACCGCCCACAGAGCTGAAAACGCCAGCAAGGCGCTGAACCGCATGCGCTCCGCAAAAGCTCCGGTAATAAGAGCCGGGGTAATCGCCGCAAACATCAGTTGGAACACCATGAAGGCCTGATGCGGAATCGTCGGTCCATAGACAGGATGGGGATCAAATCCCACCCCGCTCAATCCCACCCAGTCCAATCCGCCGACCACGCCGCCGCGATCGGGGCCGAACGCCAAGCTGTACCCGAACAAGATCCAGAGCACGCTGACCAAGCAGAGGATCGCCACACTGTGCACAATGGTGCCGAGTACGTTCTTGCTGCGCACCAACCCGCCATAAAACAGCGCCAAGCCCGGCATGGTCATAGCCAAGACAAACGCGGATGCGGTCAGCACCCAGGCCGTATCACCGGTATCGATCTTGAGAGGAGGCGTCGCGGTTGCGGTCGCCGGCGCAGGAGCAACCGGCATGTCTTGGGCCACGGCTGAAGGCACGGCCCACACCGCGTACAACAACAGCAGGGCGACCATCAGCTTTCTCATCGTTTCTCGGTCCGCATATCTTCGGCCTCCTTATCGGTCGTCTCGCCATGGCAGAGCGGCCTGCGGTTGCGCCGCCGCCGATTATCCCCTCGAGTAGGCCCGTTCATCATGTTGACTAAGATCCAGTCCCATGCGCTCTTCGTCCTGGGTCACCCGCAGTCCCATGATTCCATTGACCAGCTTCAGAATCACATAGGTACCGGTGAATGCAAACACCACCGTCACAAGCACGGCGACGGCCTGAAGCGCAAGTTGCCCAGGGTTCCCAAAGAAGAGACCATCCGCTCCAGCCGGATTAATGGCTTTGGAAGCGAAGAGGCCGGTAGCCAAGGCGCCCCAGATGCCACCGACGCCGTGAATGCCCACGACGTCCAGCGCATCGTCATAGCCCCATTTCGACTTCCACAACACCGCCAGGTAACACAGGACTCCCGCACCGAATCCGATCATGATCGAAGAGATGGGTCCCACGAACCCTGACGCCGGCGTAATGGCAACCAACCCGGCGACGGCGCCGCTGGCGGCGCCAAGGACGGTCGGCTTCCCACGATAGACCCACTCAGCGATCATCCAAGCCAGTCCGGCCGTGGCCGTCGCCGTATTGGTGACGACAAAAGCGCTGGTCGCCAAGGCGCCCGACGCGATCGCGCTGCCGGCGTTGAAGCCAAACCACCCAAACCACAACAAACTGGCTCCCAAAACGGTCATCGGAAGGTTGTGCGGAGCCATGTGTTCTCGGCCATACCCCAGACGCGCTTTCAGCACCAAGGCGCACACCATCGCCGACACGCCGGAACTGATGTGCACCACGGTCCCGCCAGCAAAATCCAGCGCGCCCAGGTTACGAAGCCATCCTCCCACTGCCCACACCCAATGGGCCAACGGATCATAGATGAACGTGGCCCACAGCAGGACGAACACCAAAAAACTGCTGAATTTCATGCGTTCCGCAAACGCCCCCGTGATCAGCGCCGGGGTGATGACCGCGAACATCGCCTGGAAAATCATGAAGGCCTGATGCGGAACCGTCGGTCCATAATCAGGGTTCGGGTCCAATCCCACACCGGATAATCCCAACCATTCCAGACCGCCGATGATGTGTCCCTTATCCGGCCCAAACGCCAGGCTATATCCCCACAGCACCCATTGCACGCTGATGAGGCAGAGGATGATGAAGCTCTGCATGATCGTGCCCAGCGCGTTCTTTTCCCGGACCATCCCGCCGTAAAACAAGGCCAAGCCCGGCGCGACCATGGCTAAGACAAAAGCCGCCGACACCAGAAGCCATGCCGTGTCCCCGGTGTCGATCTTCGGGGCCGGCGAAACCGGCGGCAGGGTGGACGCAGCGGGCGAGGCCGGGGCGAACTGCGGCGACGCGGGTGGTTCTCCCTGAGCCAAGACCCCTGTCGCGGCGGCAAGCAGTGTCGCACAGAGAAGGACGCCCAGCATGGGACTTCTGAACCGGACGAGTGCTTTCATCGTAGTCTCCTTCTCACCAGGCTCAGAACACATAGACCACCTGGAACGACAGGGTTTCCTGATTGTTCGTCGCCACACTGCCAGTTTGAAATACATTTTTGTTTGACTTGTCGTACCGAAACTCCAGACGGGTGATGAGTGAAGGAACCGGTTTATATTGAAGGGTGTAGGTATTCTCCCAGAGGGTCTGGGACACCGGCGCCGCGGGCGTGGTATTTGTCGCACCGAAACAGGTATTGGTTCCACCTGCCGCATCAAACGTGCCCGTACAGGTTCGCGCTCCCCCGGCATCCTCAAAGATTTCTCCCCGGAACCTGAAGCTCCACTGGTCGGTGAAATCATGAATCAGGTAACCCGCCAATCCATTCCACCTCGCATTCTTTCCCGGGTTCACCAAACTGGCGTTCTCCTCGTTGACGTAGTACGGCTCGATGACTAATGTCGTCTGATCAGTGGCCTTGAAGGTGACGATCGCCCCATTCACCAGCCGTTTGGCGGTCGGATCGCCCGCCAAGGCCGTGGGAAAGCCCCCCACCGCGAAGGCCCTGCTTCCCTGCTCGGGCCCATACGATCCATAGAAGCTGATACCAAGTCGGGCCGCGGGTGTCAGGGCAACGAGCCATTCCACCGTCTTCCCTTTGTTGTTGTCGTCCACGTTATCCCACCCGTTTACGACTCCGACCGATGCCAGCACGATGGGATTGAATTGGTAGGACAACCGCAACCCGGTCGTCGTAAAGGCTTGGCCGAGCCCGAACATGAAGGACCGTGAAAAGTTGGGATTTTCGTAGCTATTGATGACTTCATACCCGATCAGCGTGTTCATCTTGCCGGCCTTCACATCGAGCCCATTGCCGATCGGAATAATGTATTGCGCGTACAGTTCCTGAAAATCCAACTCATTGTTGCTGGTGCCGGGTAGGAAATTGGTCCGTGCGCGAGTCACCCGCGAATCCAGCCCGAAGTTCAGCCTGGCGCGGAAGCCGGCTCTGTCCAGAGCAGTTCCCCCGGCATCAGCCGGCCGCTCCAGCAGGACCTGCGCCAAGTGCGGCATAAACGCGTTCGCATTCGTATCGAAGATATGCAACTGATTCAGATTGCTGGCCGGATTATTGAAGTTCTGGGTGTACGCCACATCGACAAATCCGGACAGTTTCAATCCAAGGCTTTTCCAGATCGACGGCCCATCGACCTGCTTCTCCAGCTTGTCGAGTCGTTCCAGCACTCCCGGCGGCGATGCCGCAGGCTCCTGCGCGAATCCTTTCCCCACCTGCCATCCGAGCAAACTGACAACGCACCCGATGAGTCCGAACACCATGCGCGCCGACACCACTGCCAAAGTCCAACGTGGTCCCATTCCAGTCCTCCTCATTCCCTTTAGAGGTTCGGGTGATCCGTGGCCTTATGACACCGTTGTCGATCTGCACGCCATTGTGCATCTGTCTACCGTCCTGCCGTTTCAAGACGTCCTCTCACTGCCTTCCCGCCGTCTCTACATCGACCGATACCGATTCGTGATCGGCATCCGACGATCCTTGCCAAAAGCCCGATGGGTAATCTTGATTCCGATCGGCGCCTGGCGGCGCTTATATTCACTTCGATCGACCATCATAATCACGCGCATGACCGTGTCCCGGTCAAATCCCATGTCCATGATTTCTTCGGGACCACGATCTTCTTCGACATAGGCTTTTAAAATGGGGTCCAATACCGCGTACGGAGGCAAGCTGTCCTCATCCTTTTGATTCGGTTTCAATTCGGCCGTCGGAGCACGATCGAGAATCCGCTTGGGAATGACTGCCGTCTTGCCGTGGCGATTACGCCATCGCGCCAGGTCATACACCATCATTTTCGGCACGTCGCTGATGACCGCGAACCCTCCGGCCATATCTCCGTACAGCGTGGCATAGCCCACGCTCATCTCGCTCTTGTTGCCCGTCGTCAGCACCAGATAGCCGAACTTATTGGAAAGAGCCATCAGGATATTGCCGCGGATCCGCGCCTGGATATTCTCCTCGGTTGAGTCGGGCATCGTCTTTTTGAAGACAGGCGCCAGCGACCGCAGGTAGCCATTGAAGACCGCGGTGATCGGGATGGTCCGCACTCGGATATGAAGGCTGTGGCCCAGTTCGACGACATCGTGACGGCTTTCGGAAGAGGTATAGGGTGAGGGCATAAAAACCCCCAACACATTGACTGCCCCCAGCGCATCCGTCGCAAGGACCGCCGTGAATGCCGAATCGATACCGCCGCTCAACCCGATGACCACGCACTTGAACCCGTTCTTCCGCACATAGTCTCGTACGCCGAGAACCAAGGCTCGATAGATGGACTCCAACGGCTCCAGCGGCACCGGATGGTTTGGGGTCACCCGCGCGCGAACCCGCGGCGTGTACGCCTCCGAGACCACCACGCGCTCGATCTCGCCTGCGGCTCTCTTACTCAACGGTTTTTTTCGTCCATGGCCGATCCGAGATCGAGCGACCGCTCCGATGTTGAGGTCCGCCACCAGCAGCTCCTCTTCAAATGGTTTTCCCCGCAGAATGACTTCGCCATCCTGGTCCACAATCAAGCTGTTCCCATCAAAGACGAGTTCATCTTGACCCCCGACCATATTGGTGTACGTCACGATCACGCGGTTGTCTCGTGCTCGGGTGGCCAGCATCTGCTCCCGCTGACGCTTCTTGTCCACATGGAATGGTGAGGCATTGATATTGACGATGACCTCAGCGCCGGCAGCCGCCTGGGTTCGACTGGGTCCCTCTGGCATCCAAATATCTTCACAGATGTTCACGCCCAATGCGGTGCCGTTGACGACAATAACCGGTGTTGACCGTCCCGGGTGAAAATAACGGCTCTCATCAAAGACGCCATAATTCGGTAAGTAGAGCTTGCGATAGGTCGTGATTAAGCGGCGACCCGCAATGACGGCAGCCGCATTGTAAAGTTCATGCCGGCCGGCCGGCACAATCGCCGGTCGATCGGTCTTCGTATCCGGCGTGTCTCCCGCCGCCACGAACCCAACGACGGCCGCGATGCCTTGGCAATGGCGAATCACTTTGCCCAGCGCTCGTCGTGTTTCATCGAGAAACCGTGGGTTGAGAAGCAAATCTTCGGGTGGATATCCGGTGAGCGCGAGTTCGGGAAAAGCCACGAGATCAGCTTTGGCTTGACGGGCTTCCCGCAGCCAGCCTTCGATCCGCCGGACGTTCCCCTCCAGGTCTCCGACGACGGGATTCATCTGGGCCATCGCGATACGAAACACGCGCATAGGAGCCCAAAAAAAAAACGCCCTCGGTCCCTTCGTGGACGGAGGACGTCATTGTCCTTCTACTGGTTCTAGCCCGCCGCTGAGAAACGCCATTGTATCCCAGCGCCTATGGTGCCAACTACTTATCACTACGCTGAATGCCTTGTCAAGGCGTTTTGTATTCCGCACCGTGCGCCGCGCGCAAAACTTCTCTCGACTCAAGATTCACCAGGCCTTCAGCCTCGATTACGGTCGAGAAGCCTGAAAGGAGGGTTGCCGGAACAATTGGAGAGCCGTGCGATTCAAAGGGCACGGCTGACGATCACTTCGCAGAGGCGCTCCTTGATGAGCAACAGGCCGAATGGGCTCGGGCAGATAGAATACGACACACCCCGACATGGTCCCCTGACTCAACAGTCAAGACGGCTATCCACGTCTCAACCAATTGGGCACGGAAGTCTTCTCACATCAGACCGGTTCACCCATCCGCTCGATCCACCCGCGGTTCGCACGTGAAAAAAGTTAGAGTCGATCGGTTCAGGCACAGCGAGGATCGAGCCCGGATCTAGTATTTTGACGACTCTTCCACCCTCGGGTTGCGATCGGATAAGAGCCGACTCTCGCTTCGGCGCAAGACAGACTAAGGGGAACACCTGCCATCCATCCCCATCCGGATGCGACCCGCGATCCACGATAGGTGGATCGGACGGCGTGGGAACAGATGCAGCAACGTGTCGTGGCAAAAGTTCCTGATCAAAAGAGGCCGTGGCACTCCGTTGAAGAGAGGAGAGATCCGACTCCTGCACGACCGAGGCATGGGCAAGCCGTGCTTCAGAGACCTGTTCAACCAGCATCCGAGCAATGCGTGTCACAACATCGTTGACGGCGTCATGACGAAGTCCAGCTCCTATTGGCTCACGATCCTGCCTCTGCGCCACGATATTCTCGATGATTTGGACCCGATAGCCGCCTGTATAAAGTTGAATACACCCGGTGACACTGTGCAGGGCGTTATCGTCGGCAGGGATCGAGGCGAACCCGTGAATTATCGCCATATGTCGGGGACAACCGATGCGGGGAATACTGACGATACCCAGCCGATCGAGGCGCACTCGGCGAGTCTCCCACGTGAAGGGCGCGGGCAGAGACGGCAAGGGTGAAGGAACGCTCCCCTCGATGACTCTCGGCGGTGCGACGAGCGCGCGAGCAAACGAGCGTTCTACGACACCGATGACCGCATCGGCATTTAACGTGCCCGGGAGATCATAGGACTGAACGGCAACGAGCCGGTTCGCAGTATCCGGCACGGATGTACAACCACCTGCGAGAAAGCCAAGCAGGAGAGCAAGCGCCACACGACCCGCCATGGGTTGAACGATATTCATTGAAAACCTCTTCATACTAGTATCGGTGATCTTTGATGAAACGTTGAGCAAATCACGGTTCCACGCACCAGGAAGCAGTGATCGCGATCGTTCTGGATCAGGCCAAAAAAAAAGTCCTCGCCCCCGTAGGGGTGAGGACCTCATTGTCCAATCCGGCGGTTTCTACCGGACGAAAGGGAAACGGCGTCGTTCCCTATTATCTAAAATTCTTATCTCGCGCCGAATCCAAAAAAAAAGTCCTTTCGGTTCATCATTCCGAACCAAAAGGACACCGTTGTCCTTCCAACCGAGGCACAAAGGACGCCCTTGTCCTTTTGCTTCCACGATCGACGCTTCACTTATATCAAGCTCGGACTGCTCTGTCAACCGTTTGTTGTCTTGAGATGCGCGGGCGCCATCCAAATCAGATCTTCTCATCGGCTCGATCCTCGATCTCACCGGCAAGAAGAATGGCTTCCGCGATTTCTCGCATAGACTTGCGCAACCCCATGCTTTGCCGCTGTATCAGTCTGAATGCTTCTTCTTCCGTAAGCTTCCTGGATCGCATCAGATAGCCTTTTGCCCGCTCCACCGTCTTACGCACGGCTAAGGCTTCTTGCATTTCAAACGATTTTTCCATCAACGTGGCATGGTCGATGGCAATGGCCGCTTGGTTGCCGATCGCTTGCATGAGCTTGACTTCTTCGCCGGTAAACGCGTGCGGCTGCGAGGTATAGCTGTTGATGACCCCCACGGCCTTATCCCGAACCATCATCGGCACGGATAACAAAGAGCACAGCCCTTCTTTCTTGGCCATCTCCGGGTACATATAGGTCCGGTCATGCGTGACGTCCGCCACGATGATCGGTCTGCGTTCTTGCACCGCCCTCCCGCTGATGCTCTGGCCTACCTTCAGGTTGGGCTTGAGACGATACTGCTCGCTCAGGCTCTGCGTGGCGACGATCCGAAGTTCCCCGGCCTGATGATCGAGCAACATGATGGAACAGATTTTTGATCCCATCATCTGCGCCGTCATCGTCACCATCAGATGCATCACATCTTCGATCAATCGATTCGAGACGACGGTTTCAGACACCTGAGACAGCGTTTCAAGCTGCACGGCTTTGCGCTTCATCTCATTGTACAGTCGCGCGTTCTCGATTGCTCCACCGACTTGATTCGCGATGGTGGACAGCAAGGCCAGTTCGTCCGGCCGGTACCGGCGCGGACGTTTATGCTGCACGTTAATCACTCCCACCACTTCCTTCTTGGCCATAATGGGCACTGAGACAAACGCCTGGTAACGATCCTCGGGAAGATTGTGAAAAAACTTGAAGCGTGGATCATCGCTCGCGTTGCTCGAGATGACGACCCGGGTCTGCTCGCGCGCAACCCATCCCGTAATGCCCTCTCCGAGCCCGATGGTGATTCGCCCGATCAGTTTCGGGTGCGGATTTTTTGAGGCCCGGAGAATCAATTCCTCCCTTGTCTCCGACAACAGATACAGCAGGCATGCTTCGGCCTTGGTCACCTCGACAACCATATCCACGATGTGCGTGAGGACCGTCTCCAGGTCCAGCGTGCTGCTGATGGATTCGCTGATCCGATGCAGGGCATCGACTTCGCGGGTTTTCTCGCGCAACGCCTGGGCAAGATGGTGGGGTAAACGGGGTTGACTCGGTTTCATCTTTTTTCGCCCAGGCACGATGCAATCAGAAGAGACAACGTGCAAACCTTCATGACCGACTTGTGGTCTCTTCCCGCCGCCGTTCAAACCACCCCCTGAGGCTCCGCGGTTCGAGTATAGCAACTCGGACGCGGCCGATTTGTTCCGGAAGGACACAATACACCTTCCCTTTGGCCACCTTCTTATCATGTTGCATGGCGGCCCAGAGTTCGCGGAAGGCGACCTTATTCGCCAGAGAGACCGGCAATCCTGCCCGGCTGATCAAAGCACGTTGACGGATCACCACCTCGCGATCACACAGTCCCAATCGCTCGGCGATCTCGGCTTCCGCATTCATTCCGATCGCCACGGCCTCGCCATGAACGAGGGTCTGATATCTGCCGAGGGATTCGAGCGCGTGCCCGACCGTATGTCCGTAATTGAGAATGCGGCGGCGGTCGGACTCGCGTTCATCTTCCATCACCACGGCGGCTTTGATCTCGCACGAACGAGTGACAACGTGTGTCACCTGCTCGTCCTCCATGCGAAGCAAGGCGTCCAGATGCTCCTCAAGGTAGTGGAAAAATGCTTCATCCGCAATCATGCCGTACTTGATGACCTCCGCCAAGCCGGCCAGCCACTGGCGTTTGGGTAGAGTCTTCAACGCGCGGGGATCGATCAGCACGACACGCGGCTGATAAAACGCGCCGATGAGATTTTTTCCGAGAGGATGATTGACGCCCGTCTTCCCTCCGACGCTGGAATCCACCTGGGCTACCAAGGTGGTCGGAATCTGAATGAACGGTATACCGCGCATATAAATGGCCGCCGCAAAGCCGGTCAGGTCGCCGATGACGCCACCCCCCAGCGCCAGCAACATCGAGCCGCGCTCAAACCGCGCCCTCGCCAACTCATCGAGGATGTTCGACACCCAGCGGATGGTTTTGGCGCGCTCGCCGGCCGGCGACACGATCGTGAGGACTTCGTATCCGGCCGATTTGAGAGAACGCATGACCGTCGGAATATACAACGGCTGGACTGTTCGATCTGTGACGATCGCGACCTTCCCCGACATGCCCAGATCACGAAGGCTCCGACCGATATCGTCAAGTCCTCCGAATTTTATCCGAATGTCGTAGCTGCGGTCGGCCAACGAGACCGGGACGCAACGCTCGTGCGGCTCCAGCCGAACATGTTGACCTCGTTCAGCCGAATGGATGCTGGAAATTCTCATGCGTGGCAAGAAGCGGATAGGACCGACGAGATGGATGCGTTTAAAACAGGGGGGGATGGTATCACAAGACGAAATGAAACTAAAAGGCTTTCACATAAGCCTGGTAGGCATCGTAATTCCGCTTCATCTCCTCCACACTATCGCCGCCGAACTTCTCCACCATGGCATTGGCCATTTCGAACGCAACCACCGCTTCACCGACGACTCCGGCCGCAGGCACGGTACATATATCCGACCGCTCCACGGTGGCCTCAAACGGTTGTTTGGTCTCGATGTCGACACTTTGCTTTGGGCTGTACAGCGTCGAGATCGGTTTCATTGCAATGCGGAGGACAATCGGTTCGCCGTTCGTAATCCCGCCTTCCAGACCGCCCGCATTGTTGGTCTTCCGCACGAAATGCCGCCCATCCGGCTCATAGTAAATGTCATCGTGCACTTCGGACCCGAAACGTCGCGCGGCCTCGAACCCCATCCCGATCTCAACGCCTTTCATGGCTTGAATGCTCATGGCCGCCATGGCCAGCCTGGCACTGAGCCGGCGGTCCCATTGAGCATAACTGCCCAGCCCGATCGGAGGATTGGTCACGACCACTTCAAAGACGCCGCCTAAGGTATCTCCCCGGTGTTTGGCCGTTCGGATACGCTCGATCATCTGAGCGCTTACTTTGGGATCCGAGCAGCGAACGTCCGATGTTTCGGCGCGTTTGAAGGCTTCGAGGGGATCTTCGCACGGGGGAGCCGCCACGCCGCCGATTTCAGTTGTATAACTGACGACCCTCATGCCGAATTGGGCGAGAAGGGTCTTGGCGATCCCTCCGATGGCGACTCGAATCGCGGTCTCGCGCGCGCTGGCTTTCTCCAAGACATTTCTGATGTCTCGATGCCCATACTTGATCGCACCGACCAAATCGGCATGTCCTGGCCGAGGGCGGGTGACGACTTTCTCCGGAGGCACCGGCCCATCCTCCACCGCCATGACCTCTTTCCAATTTTCCCAGTCCTTGTTGGAGATCAGCAATCCGATGGGGTTGCCGAGCGTTTTGCCTTTCCGGACACCACAGCCGAACTCCACGCGATCTTCTTCAACGCGCATGCGCCCACCTCGGCCATAGCCTTTCTGGCGACGCACGAGATCCTGATTGACGATATCTGCAGTGAGTGGAAGACCGGCAGGGACACCTTCGAGGACCGCCAACAGGTACTTGCCGTGCGATTCTCCCCCGTTCAAGTACCGAAGCATATCGACATCGACGATCAGCCCTTCACGATGGAGGGTGTCAGGAAGATCAACAGCTCCTGCTTGGCGATGGTCTCGGTCTTGTTCTTAAACAACCAGCCCAGAACAGGAATACGGGACAAATATGGAATACCGCCGACCTGGTTCGTCTGCGAATCGACAAAGATACCTCCGATCACCATGGTCTCGCCGTCCCGCACAAGAACTTGAGTCGTGGCTTCCCGCTTATCGATGCTCGGTCCGGCCGGGTTGCTTCGCGCACCGACGGCATTTCGAGTCGCCCGAATTTTCAGCAGGACTTGCTTCCCCACTTCCCGGGGATCCCGAGATGTGATCTGAGGGGTCACTTGCAACTCCAGATTAGCATCGACAAAGGTCGTTTGTGTACCTTGCAGGGATGTCGTCTGGAACGGAATCGATTCGCCTTGAGAGATTTTCGCCTCCCGTTTGTCGAGAGTGGTGATCTTAGGGGCAGCAATGACCTTTGTCAAGCCTAGCAATTCCCCTGCCGACAACCGAATATCGAGCGTGAACCCATCTCGACTACCGATCTTTCCGAAAGTAAATCCGGCCGCCGGGATGCTGGTCAAACCGGCGACGGCGGCGGGCAAATTCACATTAAAGCCCCTGGTAATCGTCCCCTTGCTGTCCAGTTGTTGTTCGCTGAACGAACCGGTCTGATTCCCCACAAATGACGTCCCGGCGCCATTCAATGCTGAGGTGGTGTTCGCAATACCCCATTGGACGCCGAGCGAGCGCGCATAGGAGGTATCGGCCTGGACGATTCGAGCCTCGATTTGAACCTGTGGGACTTCCAAATCGAGGCTGCGCACCAGTTCTGCCATGGACGCAATCCGCGACTCCGTATCCTGCAGCACGAGAGCATTGCTGGCTGCGTTGACGTTTAACAGTCCACGAGGACTCAGATACTGGCGCAAGGTCGTTTGAATTTCTTGAGCCGACACGTTTTGGACGTAAAGCACCTTGGTCACCAGCTCCTCGGCCTTGATTTTTGATTCTTTCGCCTTGGCTTCCTCATCCTGCTGCCTGGCGATATTGGCGAGGGTGTCGATCCAGACGATGTTGCTTTCGCGGATCATTCCCAAGTTATTCATCTTCAACAGCATGTCCAAGGCTTGGTCCCACGGCACACCGACCAGTTTTAGTGTGACCTTTGACTTCACGCCTTCGCCGACCACGATGTTGAATCCGCTGACTTCCGCGATCAATCTCAGCACATTGCTGATATCAGCGGCTTGAAAATCCATCGAGATGCGTCTTCCTACGTAGCGCGGTTGACCGATTTCCTCCGACTCCGTCGTCGATCCTTTTATCTCAGGCGCCATTTGAGCAAGCGCCGGTTTCGCATGGATCATGCTCAGTCGCTCCGGAAATGGCACACGGCCGGGCGCCGCAACTCTGACCATCGGTTGAGCTTTGTCCGCGGCTTCCGGCCATATGTTCTGGGCCTGGAGACGAGACGGCGCTGACATGGTCGGGGCCGGAATCGCCGCAGCCGTCAATCGAACCGCCAATTGATTCTGTCCCGACTTAATGGAGTAGCCGACGGCGTTGGACAGGTCGAACACCAAGCGGATCTTTTTCGCATGCTGACCGATCCGAATCTGCTTGAGCAGCGCATGGTCGACGGGCAATACGGGAGACGCCAGCATGGACGCCACATTCGGCAAGTCGATCACGAGCCGATCTTTGCTTAATCGCTTGGCGTCATAGATGAAATCTCCGTCACCGAACACCACGACGGTGGCTTCTCCGGTCCGCTTCTGCACTTCGACTTTCGTCATCATCTTGGCCGGCGAGCTGCGCTGGCTCGTCGCCTCTTCGGTGGGTGATTCCAGCGCTTTTTCAGACTGTGCGCCCGCTTCATCTTGTCGTGTCGCGCTCTTCTGCTCGCCGGCTGTCTGCTCCTTGGGGAAATCGATCACCAAACGGGTTCCCTCCGTATGCACGTCGGGCTTCACGCTGGTGGTCAATAGAAACACGAGCTGGACCCCCGTCCGAGGCTTCACGATTTCGCGGGGAACCATTTGCAAGACCGGAGGGGTGTTGATATCGAGGGTTTCCAGTCTCGTTCCCCGAGCGAGACCGGGTAACTCCACGGTCACACTGGCTGGCGCCACGCCGGTCGAGAGTGAATAGGAGAGAGACTGCCCCCCGTCCACTTCGATACGCAGTCGATTTCCCAGATCGGTGACTCCGACGCGATCCAGCGGTTTGGCCTCGACGGAGTCCGCGAAACTGAGAGTCGGACGATACATGCAGGAGAGCGCCCCCTGCAGCAAGAGAATCGACAACACCATGATCGGCGATATACGTCGTGATTTCATTCTGAACCCTCTTTCGCATGCAGGAGTTTGACGTACTCACGCACCTGCTTGTTGCCGTAGACGTCAGTGAACCGTTCATGCACGATGATGGCATTTTCGGTGATCGAGCTGACGGTCCCGTTGTTGGGGCCGATGCGGGTGCCCTGGCGAACCGTGTAACCTTTTCCATCTGGCGCCTGGACCATGGCGCTGTATCCGAACCCGCCCCAGATAATGCCGATTAGGTTCAATTCAGTGAGTCCGATCCGCTGAAGAGGCGGCAGGTTCTGATTCTCCTCTCCCGGCAGTCGACCATTTTTCACAATAGCCGAGAACGGCTCCCTCCGTCCCGACGCATTATAGGAATACTCTCCCGGCACCGCGGGAAGCGCCTCAAGTCCGGCGGGAGCAGATGAGTAAAGCTCGGGTGTCGGCGACGCTGAGCCGGACGGCGTCAAAGAAGTCACGGGTTGATTCGATAAAGGGGCGATCGGTTCTGGCACCGTGTTTGCGGAGGCGGACGGGACGAGCGGCATGGACACGCTCGGGCTATTCTGTCCCGTTTGTCCTGCGACCTCGTTCACCCCTCCCCAAGCACAGACGATCGCCATCACGCCCGCACCGATTTGTCTCCACGCGTTATTGCCTCGAGGAACTTTCATGACTGGCCACTCTCCATTCACCATGGCTGCACTGTCGCGATCGCTATTTGGCGGAGGCGCTCATCGGCTGACTCTCAGGCGGAGCGACAAATGCGGTCAACTCGAAGAGGGTCTGTATCACGACCCGATCCTGCTCGATTCGAGATGATCCCATCCGGACATCGGAGACATTGATAATCCGCGCCAGCTTATTGATACGATCGAAGAACATTGCCGCCGTGTGGTATCCCCCCGCCACCTCCACGCTGACCGGCATCCGGACGAATAGTTTTGAGGGATCTTCGGCTTGACTTCCCGGTTTCCAGAGTTTGATGTCGAGGCCAAGTCGAATACCCAGATCCGAGAGTTGTTTGAGCAGCATGACCGCTTCTTCCTGCGGTGGAAGTCGCTCTTTCTTTTTTGCCAGCTCTTTTTCCAACTGCTCGCTCGCCGTGACCAACTCGTCCAAATGCTGGACTTTAATCGTCGTCAGCTGGACTTCCGTATCCAATTTGACGACTTCTTCCTGCAGTTTGGCGATCTCTTCGTTCTTGGGCGTCGCGACATAATAGTAGAACCCGACGCAGATTCCGCCCACGAGAATCGCGACCAAGGCTATTTTTTGCGCCAGAGGAACGGTTCTGAGCTGTTCCAGATTGATATTCGGAAGTTGCACGTTATGCCTTTAGCGTTAAGTTGAGCCTGAACTGATAGACATTGATTTTCGTTTCAACCCCGGACCGTGATTCGACCAGACGAATATCTTTGAAGTAGTCCGCTTGGCGGAGATTGTTGACAAACTCGACCACGTCGTCATTGGTGAGCGCGCGACCTTCCACCTCGATTTCATTGCCTTTCATGTTCAGTCTCGTCAGCCAGAGATTGAGCGGATTGAGGCTCTGGCTGACGTAGTCGAGGACATGGACGGGGCCGGATCGTGATTTTACCAACTGATCGATGACGCGGTTCTTGTCCTCAAGGGTTTTCTTTTTTTGTTCGAAATCCTGAACCTGTTTGACCTTTTCCTTCAGGAGCGCCAGTTGTTTTTCTTTTCCCTGTTTCTCGACTTGCTTCATCTCAATTTCAGCATCCAAGAGATCGGCATAGTAGACGCACGCTCCGGCCGTCAGCATGACAATCGCAATCGCGCAGGCGATCTCAAAACGAACGTCCCATTGCTTTTTGATGGCTCTGGCACGGGGCGTTGGAAGGAGATTGATTCGGATCATCGATCACCCATGCTTCTGATGGCGAGACCGACGCCGACCGCCGCCATCGGAGCCACTTCGGACAATGATTCCCCGTGCACATCGGCGCCAGTAGTATCGATCTTCTCAAAAGGATTCGCCAGTTCCACGGTCCGCCCCATGCGCTCACTTAACTGTCGCGCTAAGCCGG
>JBOHOS010000739.1:0-16592 GCA_050731295.1 Nitrospiraceae bacterium
GGACGCTTCCGACTGTCCGAGAGGCCCGGCGAAGACATCGAGCCGGTACCGGTCGCCGTCAACCGACACGTCCGCCCGCTCGGATTCCGTCACACGATGAGTGCCGACGACGCCACTCATCGCGAGGATACTCAGCTGGAACGGACGCGCGATTTTCCCGATCCGCTCCAGTTCACTCGGACGCCCGGAGTACACCTGGCCTGTCGGTAGCCGAAGCGCATACAGATCCGTTCCCAAGATAAATTCAAACAGGCCGCCGCCGAGACGATTGAATCCTTGCAGTCTCATCGCATCCGGCCGCCGATAAAACATCGCGCCTTCCACGCGCTGAGCGATCGGGATCCCGGGGCCTTGGATTTGCGCCCTGAACAGCCCTTTCATGGTCTGGACCGCGGCCTCCCGCTCGCGGAGGAGCGCGTTCAGCTGCTCGGCAGTCACCTCCGGCAGCGGCGGTGTGTCGGGTCGTGTCGCACGGCCCGAACACCCTGCCGCCGCGAATGCAAAAGGCAAAAGGCAAAATGTAAAAATGAGAAGACGCCCCATTTTGCATTTTACATTTTTACTTTTACATTTAGCTGAGTACCACATTCAACGCGTCTCCGACCTCTCGGATCCCGATCAGTTCCATGCCTTCGATGGGATCCAACTTCGAAAGGTTGCGGTCAGGCAACAGGCAGCGGCGGAATCCCATTTTGGCCGCTTCTCGCACGCGCAACTCGGCCTGACTCACCGCGCGAACCTCCCCTCCAAGCCCCATTTCGCCCAAGACCACCGTACTGTGGTCGATGGGGCATTCGCGCAAGCTGGAGGTCACAGCGCAGGCAATGCCCAGGTCGATCGCCGGCTCATCGATCTGCATACCGCCGACAACATTGACGTAGACATCCTGACCGGCAAAATGCAGTCCCAACCGCTTTTCCATCACCGCAAGTAATAACGACACCCGGTTGATCTCCACGCCGTTGGCCATGCGCTTGGGCATGGGATAGCTGGTCGGAGAAACCAGCGCCTGCAATTCGATGAGGATGGGTCTCGTTCCCTCAAGACTGGAGACCACGACCGAGCCTGTGCTCTTTTCCGGTCGCTCGGCCAAGAACAGCTCTGAGGGATTGCCGACCTCTTCCAAACCGGTGTCCTTCATCTCGAACATCCCGATTTCATTGGTCGAACCGAAACGATTCTTGACCGCCCGCAAAATGCGATAGCTATGCCCCTTGTCGCCCTCGAAATAGAGGACCGTATCGACGATGTGCTCAAGCAGGCGCGGCCCTGCGATGGCGCCTTCTTTGGTCACATGGCCGATGATAAAGACCGGAACTCCGCTCCGCTTGGCCAACCCCATGAGTTGCCCGGCGACTTCCTGCACTTGGCTGATGCTGCCGGGAGCTGACGTGATCTGATCCGTGTACACGGTTTGAATGGAATCGACCACGAGCGCCGACGGTTGAAGATCCTGCACGGTTTTGAGGATCTCTTCGAGCGAGGTTTCGGCCAAAATATAGAGCGCGGCGTCGCAGGCGCCCAGCCGTTGCCCCCGCATTTTGATCTGACGAGGGGATTCTTCCCCGGACACGTAGAGGACAATCTCGCCGTCGGACACAAATCTGGGCAGGGTCTGTAAGAGGAGAGTCGTTTTGCCGATGCCGGGATCACCGCCGATCAACACGACCGACCCGGGAATCACCCCTCCCCCGAGGACCCGGTCGAATTCCTGGATTCCCGTTCGGCGACGGCTTTCCCCGACGGCCTCGATATCGCCGATCGGAGTCGCTCGTGATGAGGCGAGCTTAAGGACGGATGGGCGGCCTCGGCCGGGAGCGACGACCCTCTCTTCTTTCATGCTGTTCCAGCCTCCACACTCGGGGCAGCGTCCAAGCCATCGTGGAGACTGATGCCCGCAAGCCTGGCACAAAAAACTCGTCTTGGCGCGCATCGGTCCAAGCCTCTTGCTTACATCGTCATCACCATCCCGCAATTACTCACATCTTAAAGGAATGACGCCAAAATTTCAAAAGCCCGGCGATTGGCGAGGCTGCCGATCACTATCCCTGAATCTTCTTTCTCACATCCTTCCAACCCTTTGCAACCTGAGCTTTTTTCGGCAGTTCCCCCCGCTCAGGTTCAGGCACGATTACCACCTCAATTCGCTGTTCGACCAGGACATCGGCAAACTCTTTGGTTCGGCCGACCCCGGATTTCACATTATCCCATCCCTGCCCGCGCAAATCCTCGATCAGAGTGACCAGCGCTTCTTTACCCGGTCCGATCGTCGTGAGTACACCCGAGGGGAATCCTTGCTGTTCGAGCCACCTCCGGAGTTCTTCCATTTTAACAGTATCCTGAGAGCCCGTCCTCGAGATATACGTCACATTGAAGAAGAAGTCGGTGAGCCGCTTTAATTCCTGTGCTGCGTCCGGAAGTGGAATCGGTGAATCGGAAAGGCCTCCCAGGCCTGGAAGTGATGGGGCGGGAACCATGAGATGTTTGACCGGTTCAGTGAGCGCCGGAAATTCCACCAGCAGGATGGGTCGCCGCCGCTCCCAGGCGAACAGGGTCGCGGTCGCTTCGGAGGATTGCACACGCGTGCTGGCCCCCAACCTCACCGTCAGTTTCAGATTGCCGCGCATGTGGGGCGTGTATTCGAATCGCGCGCGCCCATCCCCGCCTGTCATGGCCGTGCCCGCCTTTTTTCCTCCTACCAGAAATTCCACCACTTCACCGCCGATTCCAAGCGGCTTCAGGAGACTGTCTTGCACCAGAGAGGCTTCGATCATGACCGGCCGGCCAGGCATTGTGAGCGCATCTCGAACGGCGAGCGTGCCGGCAATCTTATCAGCAGCCAGAGCCTCGCCGAGCATCAGGCATGCCAAGCCTGCCAGCCTTGCGATCGCCGAGCAGACGCTAGCGGTGCGCTCTTTCGACATCCTTCAGCACTCCCTCCAATATCGACAACGCAACCTCGGCCTCCCGTTTGGTAATGGTGAGCGGGGGCACCATCCTGATCACGTTTTGGCCGCACCCGAGCAGCAAGAGTCCTTGGCGGAAGCAACGTTGAACCACTTCATTCCGTTCCTGAACCGCCATCTCTTTGGTGTCGGCGTCTCGCACGCATTCGATTCCGATCATTAGTCCCTTGCCGCGCACATCACCCATGAGCCGATGGCGAGCCTTCATCTTGGTCAACTCAGAGAGGAGGTAGTGACCCACCACGCCGGCGTTCTTCACCAGGCGCTGCTCCAACAGTTCAATCGTGGCTAGCGCCGCTTCGCAAGCCACAGGGTTTCCGCCAAAGGTATTGGCATGCGAGCCGGCCTGCCAATTCATCACATCCGCCGGAGCGATCGTCGCGCCCATCGGCAGTCCTGAGGCGATGCCTTTTCCCACGACCATGATATCCGGCTCAACGCCCCAATGCTCGCTGGCAAACATTTTTCCGGTTCGCCCCATCCCGGTCTGGACTTCATCGACGACATAGAGAATGCCGAACTCCTTCGCGAGCGACGCCAGCATCGGATGGAACTCCGGAGGCGGCACCACAATCCCGCCTTCGCCCTGGATCGGTTCGACGACGATGGCGGCGACATCTTCCGGTGGAACGACACTTTTGAAATAAACCTCCCTAATGACGGTGACGCAATGCATCCTGCAGGCGGGATAGGTCATTCCATACGGACAGCGGTAGCAATTGGGATATGGGACATGCGTGACGCCGGGAACGAGCGGGGAGAAGTGGCGTCGTTGAACGGCTTTGCTGCCCGTCAATGACAAGGCGCCCATGGTGCGCCCGTGAAACGCGCCCTGGAAGGCGATCATCAGCGGGCGGCGCGTTCGGTAGCGGGCGAGTTTAAACGCGGCTTCGACGGCCTCGGCCCCGGAATTGCTGAAGAACGTCCGTTTCGGTTTCTTGCCCGGCGCGATGCGTGCGATCACCTCTGCGAGCGCAATCTGCGAAGGATAATAGAAATCCGTCCCCGACATGTGGAGGAAGCGGGCCGCTTGTTTTCGAATCGCGGCGACGACTTTCGGATGCGCATGGCCGGTCGATACAACGGCGATTCCCGCCGTGAAGTCCAGGTAGCGGTTCCCGTCGACATCTTCAACGACAGAGCCTTTGGCTTTCTTGACGACGAGCGGATAGATCCGCGTTGCGGACTGGGAGAGCGTCCGTTCATCCCGCTTGACCCACGCCCGTGCCTGAGGACCCGGCGGCCTGATCGTGATCAAGGGAACAGGGCTATGCGGGGAAGCGGGTCGGGACGATGATGGTTCTTTCGATCGATGAGCCACCGCGGCACCTCCTGCTCGTTGACCGATTCATGAGGAGCGGGCGGTCAAAACAGGCCGTGACCGCGCTTCGCGATTCCGTACGCATCGAACGCGGAAAAGATCGCGAGACTGATATACAACAATTCGGCGGGCGGCCAGAGGAGGCGGGACACGATCAATAGCGCCGCCCCGCAGAGGACGAGCCCATACCCTCGCTTTTCTCCGAGGTACAAGTGGCCGACCCCGGCCGCAATCGACAGGGCCGCCGCTTGAAGCCCGTGCCAGGTTCGCTCCCGGCTATCCATGTTTCAAGGTCGCCAGCACATCCTCCACATGGCCCTCGACCTTCACTTTGCGAAAGATGGCTTGGATGTGTCCGGCTTTGTCGATCACGAACGTGCTGCGCTCAATCCCCCAGAACTTCTTTCCATACATGTTCTTCTGTTTGTAGACGCCGTACGTCTTGGAAACGGCGGCATCTTCGTCGCTGAGCAGGGGGAACGGCAAGCCGTACTTCTCGATAAACTTTCGATGCGATTCGACCCCATCGAGGCTGACGCCCACGACCGCGGAACCGGTTTTCGACAACGAGGCCATCGAATCCCGAAAACCGCACGCTTCCTTGGTGCAGCCCGGCGTGTCGTCCTTGGGGTAGAAGTACAGCACAACGGGCTTGCCCTTCAGGCTAGTCAACGTGACGGCCTGCCCTGCATGGTTCGGCAGCGAAAAGGCGGGAGCCTTGTCTCCGACCTTTAAGTCCTCAGCCATGACGCCTCACCTCGGCCCCCCGCCGAACGTCGGCCGTCGGTTTGAATACGCGCGCTCCTTCGCCTGCTTGGGAATATTCGAGTCCGGCGATCCATATTGGCGCAGAGCCGGAGAATCCCAAATGACTTTGTCTCCGGGCGCCAGGTTCGCGGCTTCAATGAACTGCTCACGGGCTTGATCGCTTTCCCCAAGCGCGAAGAGCGCCAAGCCCAGATTGTAATGCGCTTCCGCTGAATCCGGCGCGCCGGTGACGGCTTGCTGGAAATGGCTCTTGGCGTCCGTAAATTGCCGGTGCTGGTACGCCTGCGTGCCCTGTGTCGTGTGCTCGCCCACCGCCTGCGAGACCGGTGGCTTGACGGGCAACGGGCCTCTCTGCTTCGGCTTGGGAGCGCTCGAACAGGCTGACGCCAAGGCTAAGGTGACGATGGTTACCATGAGAAGGCGGGCAATATTCATGTCATCCTCACAATTTGTGCTGCTTTCGCAATTCTTCCTCAAACAACTTGCGGTACATGACATCCCATTCCGGACTTCCTTCGACGGGCCGCCGTGAATAAGACGCGAGCCGCGACCGGACGCTTCGATCGGTGCTTTCTTCCTCAGCCAACTCTGAAGCCAGCACCCGCTTGACTTCACGGAGAGCCAGTTCTTCATTGCCTTTCAAACGCGCCGCCGGTGTTTGTTTCAGACAGGCTACGATCATATGGGAGAGGTGGCTGACCTTGTCGTCGCTGAGCAGCATGTCAACCGTAGCCTAAAAAGACACTATTCCCCAACCACAAGCGTGCCAAGACACGCCACCTCCCGAGTGTGTTCTCGGCTCTAACAATCCCTTAACGGGAGACCCTGCCGTCTCAGATCCCGGCGGCGCGCGCCAACGTGGGGGTCATTATTCATCGCAGGTGCACCCCAGAGGCGACACCTCTGGTTTTTTCTCCCCCGAGGTGGCGTTGGCCGGCCTTTGTGAAGCGTCTGCGCAGACATCGTCCTGCCATATCCATCGTATTACAGAATGAGGTATTACAGAATGAGCCCTCGCTCTTTGACCAGCTTATTTTTGATCATCGTGAACATCTTTTGGTAATCGACGCCCCCGTGCGCGATTTGCGATTCATACTGTTTCATCAATTCCCGAACCTCGGCGTTCAACCGGTCTTCCACCGCCAATTCGCCGGTGATCGCCCGCTCCAGGGCTTCAACAAGACCCTTTTTCTCGCCGACAATCTCGAGATGGCCGGAACCTTGTAAATGGGAGACGAGCGATTCGGCTAAATGGCCGACCCGGACCCTCGATAATTTCACGGATCACTCCTCGGCCGTTCGATCACAGCTTTTCGACCTTGATCGTAGCCGGGTTCATTGCCTGTCGCAGCTTCGTCGCATCTCCAACGATGCGGCCGACCACGTTCACTCGATCGGCAGGGACCGGATCGGCTCCCATGCTCATGGGGGTGCGCCCGAAAAATATCGCGAGGACTCCACCCGCTCCCCAAAACGCGACATCGCCGACCTTCACCTGCGTCGTCGCCACCTCTCGATGATCTTTGACGCCGGGGATCGCGAAGTAAAATTCCTCGCCCCACACGTTGCAAGCGGCCTCCAGCGGCAGGGCCGCATAAATCGCGTCTGCCGTCTTGTTGCTCTTGAGTTCCGCCTCGAGACTGACCCCGCCCACCGAGATTTTGATCCGCTTGCCCAGCACGTTCATGATCCCAATTTCCCGTAATCTTCAACGCGTCGGCCTCCCGGCAGCACGGCACTACCGCGTCGCTTTTTCGTCGTAATAAGGCGGAATTTATCTTGTTTACGAATCGAAAGCAAGGCTAGAATCCCCTGCGCGCGGCAGGGCGCGCCGTCACGATGATGGAATCCACCTTGGTCTTGCTCAAGGGTATCGGCAAGCCGATCGAACGAAAGCTCTGGGAGCACGGAGTGTTCGATTGGCCGGTTTTTCTCTCCTTTTCCTCTCTTCCCGGCATTAATCCGAACGGACACCATTTATGACTGGATCTCACGCCAGCCATTCATCATCTCCAGGCGGGACAGGCTCGTCGTTTGTCCTCGTGCTTGAACTCGGGGGACTCTTGACGACTGTCTGAACGTGTCCGTTCAGGCGCGGTTGGTGATGATGCGCTCCCGAACTGAGGAACTGACCTCATGTCCTGGTACGGAACCGGGATAACCGACTGCGGTCGGGTGCGACGATCGAACCAAGACGCCTTCGCCGTCTTGAACGATCATGCCATCTGGATAGTCGCCGATGGCATGGGAGGTCGGGCCGGCGGGGATGTTGCCAGCCGTTTGGCCGTGGACACTTTGGTCAGCGCGCTGGCCCATGACCGCACGGGCGGCGTGGTTCGTGACCTATCCGGCGATGGACTCGGGACCGCCTTGGGCCGAGCCGTCCGGTCCTCGAATCAGGCCATTCGCGATGAAGCGTTGAAGCGCCCTGCACTCCTCGGGATGGGAACCACCGTCGTGATTGCCGCGATTTCACAAGAGACCTCTGAAATGACCCTCGCGCACGTGGGCGATAGCCGGGCGTATCTGTTGCGCGGCTCCGATCTGACCCGCCTCACGCGCGATCACTCGTTTGTGGAAGACGCGCTTTCACAGGGACAGTTGACTGTTGAAGAGGCCCTCGAACATCCGCTCCGCCATGTCTTGACGCGCGCACTGGGTCCGGAAACGGACGTGGATCCCGACCTCATGGTCCATCCTCTTCAACGCGACGATGTTCTTCTGCTATGCACCGACGGGCTGACAAAGATGCTCAGTGATGCACACATCATGAGCTTGCTCGCGCGGACACGAGAGTCGCCTGATCGCGCCTGCGCGGCACTGGTGGAAGAAGCGAACCGTCGTGGCGGCGACGACAACATCTCGGTCATTCTGGTCAGAAATGAATTGACAAAGCAGGGCGCAGGCCTGTAGCCTCCACGCGAACAATCAACGCCCTCTAGTTGACGACGCGGTGCGACACGGCTACGGCCGTAGTGTCCCACCATTAAAAAGATCGTGCATGCGGTTAAACCGACTCCTTTTCGCCGGACTCTCGACATTCCTGCTTGTGTCTCACGCCTTCGCCGGGACCCCTTCCACCCCGGAAGAGGTGCTGCGTGCCCTTGTGCGTGCAAACGCCGACAAGGATCTAGCCACCATGCAAGCGTTCATGGCTCCCGATCCGGACACGATCAGCTATACGATCGGCGGCCGAAAATACGTCGGGTGGTCGGACTTCGCGCGTGATATGCAGCTCGAGTTTGACTCGGTCGAACGGTTAGATATCCCCATCCTCAATCTTACGGTGTGGACCCGCGCGGATACCGCGTGGTTCGCGATGGAATTGGACTACATCCGATATGAGTTCCGGAAGAAAACCGAAAGAACGGTCCTTCCCTTGCGCGAGACGGGCGTGCTCGAGCGCCGAGACGGGAAATGGATCCTCGTCGCCTGGCATGAATCCGTCCGAGGCGGAAGCGATGTTCGGCCCATCGATTCACACGCCGGCCGGCAGACAACACGTCCGGTCAACACCGCCGATCCGGCACACGCACACGACCTCAGCGGAGAATGGGACATCCAAGAGGAAGATAAGTCCTATAAAGCCACGCTTGACCGGGAAGGAAACGGCTCCTACACCTGGCAACACGGCCGAATCATCACGACCGAATTTGCCGATCGCAAGTGGCACGGCACGTGGCATCAGCCCGGCAACGACCGAGAAGGGGCGTTTGAGGTGCTGTTGTCGGACGATGAGACGGAAGCACGAGGCGTCTGGTGGTATACCCGTGTCGGAGACAGAATGAATATACCACACAGGCAATGGGGGGGCAGTTATGTCTGGAAACGACTGACTCCGCCTCCGCGTTCGGCATCGACTCCTTAACGGTCGCATACATACCAGGAGGATCTATGAAATGTTTCATCGCGGGAGGGTTGTTCATCTTGTCAACGATGGTCAGCCCGGCTTGGGGCGCCGATAATCATTCACACGCCGTCCCGACACTGAACGGTCAGACGACGACAACGGTGGCGATCGAAGGCAATACGGTGACCCTGGCATTCGGGCCCGTCGACCTTCCCTCCGCGCATGATGGGGAATTGGCGGCCAGCATGCCCAAACATATCTTTGAACTCCCTCGGGACATGCATTTGGTGGGATACAAATCCGCCGTATTTACCAAAGACGGCACGCCCCTTCCCCAACAGTATCTTCACCATATTCTCATGCTGAATAACGACAAAGAAAGCGTCTCCTGCCCCGGCGAACCGTTGTTCTTTGCGGGCGCCGGTCTCGAAATGACCGAGGCCCGCTTTCCATCCGGCTATGGAGTCAAATTGGAAAAAGGCAAAAAACTCATGTCGGTCGTCGCGTTCTATCACAAGGCCCCGCCCACCAAGGACGTAATGGCGACCTTTACCATGGAGATGGCGCCTGAAGGAGCGCCCATCAAGGCCATGGATGTCTACCAGGTAGGGGTCAATATCGTCTGCTACAGCAAGTTCGGGCAGCGGGGGAAAGATCAGACCGACGAGGGCATCGAACTCAAACCCGGCGTGCACGCCCTTTCGGCGCCGTTGAAATTCAGCATGGATGGATGCGTCAAGTTTGCCTATCCCCACGGGCACGATGAACTGCTGCTCATCGCCCTCGAAAACAAGACGGCCAATCGTACGCTGCTGCGCACCGTGCCCGACGTTGCGCAGGACGGCTCCTTCATCGCGTTTCAGCCTCATCAGGTCTACCAGGACGAGCGTGGCTTCTCGGTGTCGATGAAAGACGACTACGAGATGGTGATGGTCTATCACCATCCCCTGCATGATTCCCGCGTTCAACACGGTATGGGGAACTACCTTTTGTATATGACACCCGGGGCCTGCACAACAGACGGCCGGGTTGAAGCCCGGTAAAATCGAGCGAATCGGTTGGGCCATCGGCCTTATCCACCGGTGGTCTTCCGTGTGTGGTCCAGTCCGATCTTACTTCTAGTGCCAAAGTCTAATTGACCGTCTTCTTGCAGTGTGTCAATATAAGGTCGTACGTGTAGGGAAATATACTTGCGACTGTTCTTCCGCAACCGTTTCCCGCCTGTACTGCCGCATCAACCAGACGGTCTCGAACCGACGGGTGACAGATGAGCGCGTAAGTAGCGGCACCCAAAAGGTCATGCCGAGTATGGCTCGTTCAGATACCATTCTCACGCAAGCCGGATTAATACGGACGCCTCTTCAGTCGTCAATGATCGCGCCGTGGACTGCACGGCCGGTCATACGGCTCACCGGCGCCAGGTTGGCATCCCAGACCGATCGACATCCTGAAAGCTACGCCTCCTCTGCCCGGAAGTCCGCGACGCATGTCGTGCATTCGATCTTGCTCTCCACAGAATGGGACCCCGCTCATGTCTCAACCTGACACCATGGCGGTCTTGCTCGTCACCGAGCACGCGGAAGAGATCAAACTCGTGACGATGAGTTTGAGGTCTTTCTACCCCGGGTGCCGTGTGGAGGCGGTCTACTCCGTCAACGAAGCCTTTGAGTGGTCGTCCAAGCTCGACTGGCGCCTGATCCTGCTTGACGAACAACTTCCTCACGACAGCGATGTCGATCTTCTTCAGGAAATCCGTCGCCGAGCGCCTCGTTCCGCTATCATTGTGCAAGGCGCCCACGACGATCCTCGTATTGCCCTGCAGATCATGCGCAATGGGGCGGACTATTATTTCTTCAAACATTCGCACACCTCGTTGCTGGACCTCCCTCTTGCCAGCCGTGATGTAATCGAAAAACGAGATCTCCGTTCCCGCCTGGGCTATTCAGAAGACCGGTATCGACATTTGACCGACAATCTGACCGAGGTCGTTTATGAGCTGGACGCTGAGGGGCGCTTCGTATACGTAAGCTCGGCCGTCACCGCGCTGCTCGATTACGAGCCACATGAATTGATCGGGCTCCCGTACTCAGCCCTGCTGCCTACGGACGAGCTCGGCAAAGCCGAGCGGCGCGTCAATGAACGCCGCGCCGCGCCGCGCGCCACACGGAAGTTGCCCCTGCGACTGCGAGGCAAAGGTGAGGCGCAGGATGCCGTTTCGGTCGAGATTAATGCGAACGGGCTGTACGATCGCCATCGCAAGTATGTCGGAACGATGGGCATCATATGGCCGGTCATTGAGCGCCGGGACGAAACACTTCTCCTCCGGAGATTGGCCGATCTGGAACCATCCCTGTCGACGATCCTCACGAGCGCCCAGCAATTGCTTCACACCATGCAGGAGCTTCGGAATGAATTTGGGACGGAATCCTCATCTCCTCCTCGCAATTCACCTGTCTCTCAAATGACGGATACTGAACAAACCGCTGGCCATCCCCCACCCAATACGACCTCAGCAGTGCCTTGCACCTTCCTGGAACGGCGTCATTACCACCGCTTTGAGGTTCAGGTTGACACCTATATGCGGCATCACGCGGCAAGTTGGATCGGTACGGCCTTGAATGTCAGTCTCGGAGGCCTTTACTTGGTCTGTAAGGGACCTGTGTCCGCACGTGTGGGGCAGCCAATACGACTCGGCTTCACGAGCGACGTCGGCATCTTGGAATTTTCGGGGACCGTCGGTGAGATCCGCGAGCCGGTCCTGCCTCATTCTCAGCGCGAGAAAGCGTCTCTGACAGGCCTCGCCATTGTCTTCTCACCGCTCGAAGACGCAGAAAGCCGGATCTTACAATCACTCTTCGAGGGACTCCGAGGCCGCTCGATCACCGTGAAGCTGACCGGTCTTCTTCTGCCGGACGACGGCGGAGCGCGCGACTCGAGCGCGGTGATGGATCATGCCCAAGCGCAGCACGTGAATATACCGTCCGGCCTGCCTAAGACAGTTGGCGGCGCCTCGACGGATCGGCGCGTGTCGGCTCGTGTGCACCTGGTCGTCCCTGTACAGGTCGAATTCATCGGGTCACCGCTTCCACTTGATCGTACGGACGCGTACCTGATCGATTTGACGACGACCGGCGCTCGCCTGCGGCTGCGCGCCTCGCGCGATCTCGAGGGACGCCATCTTCTGTTGCGTCTCGCACCTTCCGCGCTAGCTTCCAATCAGCCGGCCAACGCTTCCCGTGGGACGCCCTATTCGATCATAGGGGAAGTCGTCTGGGTGGCTTCCGAACCCGACTCATCGACAGTCGATGAACCGCTCTCATCCGTAGTCCCGCTTCTTGTCGGCCTTCGGTTCGTCCGTTTCGACGGCGAATCCGAGCACATGATCGCTGAACTCATTACTCAATACCTCACCTCAGCCGACCGTCTCCGACAACCGAATGACGACGCCATGCTGGTCAGCGAATTGCTGGAATGCCGGAATGAGAGGGGACGCCGTCTTTCGCTGTATCATGATCATCTGCGCGAGCCGCTCTCTCCGGGCTCCCCGCTCGCGGTCCTCGCTCCCGGCTTCGGTGAAACCAAGAAAGATTACATTTCGCTGGCGTACTACTTTGCCTGTAATGGGTTTCGTGTGCTCCGATACGATCACACCTGCCATATCGGAGACAGCGAGGGTGATATCCTTCAGACGACCCTCAGCGGTATGAACGAAGATCTGGGCGCGATTCTTGATTACGCCGATCGCCTCTGGCCCGCCAGCCCCATCCTGGTCGCCGCGACCGGCTTGACCGGCCGTGTCGCGCTGAAAGCCCTCACGCGGAGCCGTCGGGTTACGCTGCTCGTGCTCCTCGGCGGGGTCGTTGACGTGCAATCGACCTTGCGCACCGTGCATGAAGAGGACTTGATCAGCAGTCACCTGCAGGGTATCAGACGCGGGATCAGCAACCTGTTAGGATTCACGGTCGATGCCGATCGATGGCTAGCGGATGCGGCTCGGCATGAATACGCGGACCTGCAAACCACGCTCAGGGACGCCGAGCAGTTCAAGACGCCCGTCGTGTTCTTCTCGTCTGAACATGACACCTGGGTCGATCAAGCCTCGTTAAAGAAGGTGAAAGCCTCCCTCCGGGAGTATGCGATTGATTGGTATCTCATGTCGGACGCGCTGCACAATATCCATATACGGCCGGACCATGCTCGAACCCTCCTGTATGAACGGATGGTGGGGTGTTGTCGCGCATGGTTTTACGCCTTTTCGACCAACACCCAGGTAGTCCTCCCCTCTGAACACGAGGTCGATCGTCAAGTTCGACTTGAACGCGAGCGAGCCCGCACACAGCATCAGATGGCCAAAGCAGAGAATTTCGAATTCTGGCGGGATTACCTGGACCAATCTCAGTTCATCGTGAATTTTTCCGACTATTGGCATCTCCTTGACCACATCTACCGTCTGATGGGCCCGATCGGCAAGGACGAGCGAATTTTGGATGCCGGGTGCGGAAACGGCAATTTCGGCATGTTCTTCTTTATTAACGAGAGCTATCGTCTCCGCCACTCCCCGATGGGTCATCGGGTGCAGTACTGGGGGGTGGATTTTGTGAGAAGCGGACTTTCGCAGGCAACACGCAACTTGGCACGAATGGCGGCCGACATCCGTGAGAGATTTTCCTCGACCGAGGGACCGCTCCCGTTCCTGGCATCCGCGCTCGCTCAAGCAGACCTTGATCACGCCTTGCCTTTCCGGGATCACCAATTTCATCGCGTGCTGTGCAATTTGGTGATCGGCTATGTTCGTGACCCCTTATTTACGCTTCGGGAACTGATGAGGATTCTGTCGCCGGGTGGAAAGCTGGTTGTGACGATTCTCAAGCCGCAAGCTGATCTGTCCTTGATCTATCGCAATTTTATCGGTCTTGGGAAATCGCCGGAAGACATTGAACAAGCCAAGCAGGTGTTGAATACGTCGGGAAGGATTGCGCAACGAGAGCAGGAGGGCGTGTTTCGTTTCTTTGATCAACCACAACTGGCAACGTTGTTGATGTCGTCCGGGGCGCTCCAGCCGCGCATTTATTCAACATTCGCGAATCAAGCGTATGTCGCCGTAGCCGAAAAGGCATGCGAAACCAAGAATACTCACGGCGTGGTTGAGTGACGAATGCCGGAACACCTGTATCTCCGGCGGCATCCGGCCACATTTGTCGGTATAATATATTAGTGTAAACAACATGTTACGACGCCCATTCGAGTAAAATGGCGAACCAACTGCAGGGAGATAAAGCTACCGGACCGAATATCGGTAGGTATTTGCAGAATACACAGAAGAGTGTACAATTTTGTCTACCGGAATCATCTCCATGAACATACGTATTCTCATGCGAACGTTCAAGATCATACACTGCCGTAACTTTTTGCATTCTGTCTTCTTCTTTCGGCGCTCCTCATCATTGATCATCCCCAGAGATCTGATTCAAAACAGGCACAACCACTATTGGAACTGTGGGGCGATTTAGATGCTACAAGGAACTGAAGAGCACGTTCATGAAAATACGATCCTGGCGGCCTGGGAAAGCTCGGAGCCTCACGCTCAACGGCCATATGTCCGGCGGTATAAACGCAAATCTCTTCACATCCCCACGTGTATTCGTGTCCAAGACAGCGTCATCACTTGTCAGACAGAAGACATCAGTCCGGGAGGTCTCCGAGTAGTCAGCGGCGTGCCGCTCGGATTGGGCACTCCCCTCGCCCTCAAGTTTTCCTTCGGCGGCAACATCTGTTATCTCAATATTTCCGGCCAGGTCGTGTATTGTCTCCCTGTGAACCAGCAAGACGGTTTGGATGCTGTCGGAATCAAATTTTCGGACATTCAAGAATGGGAACAAATCATTCTTCTGTCACTTGTCGATGAACTCATTCGGACGTCCCCTACCCTCGAAAAGTCCCTGCTGACCATTCTTGTCTCCCGGGATAGCCTTGCCGACGAGGCTGCCCAATTTTACAAGCCTCAAGCCCGTGACGTGTGCCATCCGGACAGCGTCTCACCCTCACTCACCCTTCCCTCCTTGTCGCCTGAAACATTGCCATCAATATGGCCTCTGCCTTCCGAGCCTTCGCCGCTCGGCCAGAAGTCATATCTGGCAGACAAGGCAGAAGCGGTCGGCCCGGATCTCGATATTCCGACCTTCACCCTGCTGATCAACGGTAAAGACGTAGATACAGGTCAATACAAATACGTGGTCCCGGTCGATACACTGCTTGCCGATCACGACATTGCCATGCAGGCATTGAAACAAATCAAGCGTGGGCACGTTCCATCGAACTACAAAGAATGTCTTTACGCACGCTATTGCGTCGGCAAGAAAGATACGAATCAAGCCGCGATCAAAGCGGCGTATGAGGCAAGCCAAGAATTCCGTTACTTCCCACTATCAAAGCGATTCAAAATCGCAGCCGACATCCATAAGCTCTTGCTTGCCAATAAAGAACGTTTGATCGAACTCATGGTTATTGAGGGACATCCTCTTCAATTGGCTGAGTGGGAATTTTTTGGGATGGAACAAGCCTACCGCAAGCCCTCGCTGGATTTCTATGTTCGCCACCTTACGCGTAAAATAGCCGTAGTCGATGAGGAGCACCTTTACTGGAAGAGAAAACCGGACGGAGTTGTTTGTGTCAGTCCGCCCAGAAACGCTCCTTGTAGTAGTTCATTGATTGCCGGCTTTGCGCTTCTTGCTGGCAATACTTTAATCGTAAAGCCTCCCCTTCAGTCCCCCATTTCGACCCTGTTTCTTTGGAAAAGCATCGTTCACGAGGCATTACGGCAGAATCACGCTCCGGATGGAACACTGAACTTGATCGTAGGGAACTCAGAGTTGATCGTAGACGAATGGGTCAACAGTCCGTTCGTGAACGATATTATTTTCATCGGGGACAGTAAAACAGGGCTCAAAATTGGTGCGCGCGCCTATGAAAAAGGGAAAAAACCTATCCTGGAGCTTTCCGGCAACGACATGATGTTTGTTTGGAAAGACGCGTCATTGGAGAAAGCCGTGCGGTCTCTTCTGGATGGTTTTTTAGGATCCACTCAAATTTGCATGGTTCCGAAAAAGGCGTTTATTCACGAAGATATTTTCGAATCTTTTCAGATGGCTTTCTTGGAGGCTGTGAAAAAGCTGAAAGTTGGGTTGCCTACTGATCCAGGAGTTTCGCTCTCCCCTGTTATTAAGATCCCTGAGTACTTTGAGTTTTTGGAGGACGCCATGGGAAAGGGAGCAGACCTATTGTCCGGCGGATACAGGATAAATTACCGCGGCGTTCAAGATAAAGATGGTCAGTTTATCGCTCCAACAGTACTAAGAATTAAAGATCTAACGATGGCCTTTCGCATGAGATGTGTTCAGGAGGAGAATTTTTTTCCTCTGATGCCGCTCATCGGAGTTTCTGCAGAGAACCCCGGCATGGAGAAGCGTACAAAGGATATGGCAATCTTTAAGAAAATGGTGCAGATTGCCAATACAAATGAGTATGGATTACGGGCTTCTGCCTGGGTATCTTCGCCCTTTTACATCAACAAATTTTCCGAACACATACAAAACAGCGGCTTATTGAAAATTAATTGTCGGCATGCAGGATTTTCGCCCTTCCTGGCGACTCACGGCGGAACGGGTAAGACAGGAGGACCGTATGGAGA
>JBOHOS010000740.1:0-16891 GCA_050731295.1 Nitrospiraceae bacterium
GCCGAAGCCTGCCGCTTTTGCCGGGAAGCCCGGCAGTCTTTGCCGACTCGCATCGCTTGCGCCGGCTTCTTCCACGGCTAAATCAAATAACAACCCGAATTCTCAGGCGTTTAGTTAAATGATGAACTGGCGTGGCATTTGCTGAATGCACTCGACGGTCGGGAAAGATCTCGGATTCGCATCGGAGGTCCTGCCATGAATCTTACGAAGATCGATGGCCATCCCCATGTCATTATCACCGGTGGGGCCGGATTTATCGGTTCTCATCTCAGTGCGCGCTTTCTCTCTGCCGGTGCGCGAGTCACCATTTTGACACGGCATGTCGATGCCCCTCAAGCGGTCCAGTTGGCCAAGCAAGGAGCGTCCGTGCTCCCGTGTGATTTTTCTACGCCGGACGGGCTGCCGGACCTCAGCACGATACCCTCAGCGGGGATCATCTGCCACCTTGCCGCGGATGTTTCGGTCAGCGGGCCAAGACTATGGGCTGCCAATGTGGATGGAACACGACGCGCATTGGAATTGGCGAGCACGCTCAACGTTCCATATTTTGTCTATGCGAGCAGTATCGAGGCGCAAGGCTTGGGATCGCCGCAAGAGATTCCGCTTCACGAAGGGCGGCCCTGCCGGCCGGTATCGGATTACGGGGCTTCGAAAGCCCATGCCGAGGAGTTGGTCATGAATTGGAGCCAATCAGCCGCGCAGCATGCTCTCATTCTTCGAATCGGAAACATCTATGGTCCGGGAAGCGCCTGGTTGCTTCAGCCAACACTGATGTCGTTGCTTGGTCACGGTCCGTTGCACCGCGTGTGGGATCAACTTCGGCACCGACTCTTTCAACCGCTCTATATCGATGATCTCACAGAAGGGATGATTCAGGCGATAAGGAAACGGCTGACAGGCATCTACAACATCACAGGGGAAGAGCCCGTGTCCGTCGGCGTCTACTTTCAGAAGGTGGCTCGCCTACTGCGACTGGAGGATGAGCTTGCGAGGATTCCGTCAGCTCCTCCGAACCTCCCATCCGCGACAGGCTCCGTCGCGGCTGACTTCGCATATCTGTTGATGGGCTCGCCGGAGCATTGCCATCGATCCTATGACAATTCCAAGCTCCGGGCCCAGATCGGCCCGTACACGTCCTGGTCGTTGCTCCGCGGTCTTGCCGCGACCGTGTCGTGGTATCACGCGAGCGGCTCGCTCACGGCGCTGTGCCGAGCAGTTCGATAGAAAGGAATCGGTCCATGCATGTCACATTGATCTTTCCAGGCATTGCGCTACCCGGGTTTGATAGCTTCAAAAACAAGCCGACGATCGAGGCCAATTTCATCGACCATGGGCTCGCGTCGCTCAGCGCCTCGGCGAAGGCCCATGGCCACACCATCGACCTGATCGATCTGCGCACGCTGCGTGACTGGCAGCATTTCCGTGATGAAGTCCGCCGGCGGGAGACCAAGGTCTGGGGAATCACTTCGTGGAGCTTACATTATCCCGATGCCGTGCGGGCGATCCGGATCGTCAAGGAAGAAAAAGAAGATGCCGTCGTCATCTTCGGCGGCGTGCATGCCACCATCCAAACGCAGCAGGTTGCGTCAAACCGTCTGATCGATCACATCATTACGCAGGAAGGGGAAATTAGTTTCGTCAAGCTGCTGGATCGGCTTGTTGCGGGGAAGCCGGCAGAGCGCATCATCGTGGGGGAGGGGCCGGTATTGGACGACATTCCCTGGGCCGATCGCGATCTCTTCGACGTCAGCGGCGAGCTGGCCACGCCTATGGTGCCCGGCCTGCCCACGCCGTTCGTGACGACCAATGCGGGTCGCGGCTGTCCGTTCAAATGCAATTTCTGCCAGCCGGCGGAGCGGGCGGTATTCGGCAACCGAGTGAAGATGCGAAGCCAACGCAACGTCGTGGGTGAACTGCTCGCGCTCAAAGAACGCTTCCGCTTCCGAAGCTGGATGGCGCATGACGATCTCTTTTTCATTAATCACCGCTGGACCCGAGAATTTTGCACTCAGTACAAGGCGGCCGGTTTCACCGAGCCCTACATCTGCCAAATGCGCGCCGACCTCATGTGCCGGTATCCGGACGTCGTCAAGCAGATGGCCGAGACCGGCTTGACGTGGGCCATGGTCGGATTTGAAAGCGGAAGCCAGCGCATCTTGGATTTATTTGAGAAGGAAACGACGGTCGAAGAGAATTTGAAGGCCGGCGAGATCTGCAAAGAATACGGCGTCAAAATCTGGGCAAATATCATCGTCGGCGCGCCCACGGAGACGCGAACGGAAGTCATGGAAACCGTGCGGATGGTCTGGAAAATCAACCCCGATCATCTCAGCACCAGTTTCTTTACTCCGACACCGGGAAGCGGCATGGCCGAGGAAGTGGAGAAAAAAGGATTGATCGTCGTCGATCCCTATAACGGGTCGTGTAGAACACCGAATGCGGCCAAAATGAAGGATCTCGATTATGCATGGCTGACGCGTGCCATCGCCCTGGCTCACAACGGAGGGACGGAAGAACGCCTGGTGGCGTTGGGAGCCTTGCCGGACCATCCTCAGGAGACCACATGCGCATTGTACTAATCAACAGCCCTTCCCTGGCTCATCGGCCCGTCAGCCGCAGCATGGCCGGCGGCCTCGGCTTTGACGGGAGCGAATACCTGCTCTTACCGCCGCTGGATCTCGCCATCATGGCCTCGACCCTTCGGCAGGCCGGAGAAAGCGTCGAGCTCATCGATGCCGATCCGCTTCGGCTGGACGCGCGCGCCGTTTTTGCCCGGCTCGGTGAGCACGCCTGGGACGTTCTTATCGCGACCGTTTCTCTCCCGACGCTGAATCAGGATGCCGCCTTCATCGCTGAACTGCGGCGCCGTCACCCGCAGGCGAAGGTTGTCGGGAAAACCTTGGTGCGCGACCGTCAAGTTCTCAAGACCTTTTTGGAAACGAGTGGCGCGGATCTGGTGATCCACGGCGAGGTGGATCTCAGTATCGCAGATCTGGTCCATGGCCGCAGTCGAAGCGGCACGGCGTGGTTGGAGATCCAAGAGTCGGGCGTTCCGATCGTGCGGTTTGATGCGGGGGAACCGGTCGGCGATCTCAATCGTCTGCCGTTCCCGGCACGAGACCTCTTACCGAATTCCCGCTACGTCTATCCCTTGCTCGGCTCGCCGGTCGCGACCCTCCAGACCAGCCGCGGATGCCCGTACCCCTGCGGCTACTATTGCCCCTATCCATTGGTCGAAGGGGTGAAATGGCGATCCCAGAGCCCGGAACGAATCGCCGCTGAGCTGAAAGAAGTGGTCGAACAGCTCGGGATCAACAAGATTTATTTCCGAGACGCGACGTTCACGCTCAACCAAGAGCGCATCGTCCGGCTCTGCGATCTGATCATCGCCGCGGGGTGGCAACTCGAATGGATGTGCGAGACTCGGGTTGATTGCCTGGGAGACCGCGTATTGGAAAAGATGCGCGCGGCCGGGTGTGTCGGCATTCTCATCGGCGTCGAAAGCGGGGATGAGCGCGTCATGCATCATCGCGACGGGAAGAAGGGATTGACCGTTCCCAAGCTGGCCCACCTGCGCGCCCGCACGCGGCAATTAGGCATCCGCCTCCACTTCTTGCTCATCATCGGGCTGCCGTTGGAGACGCGCCAATCGATTGTGGGAACCTATGATCTCATCCAACGCTATCACCCCGATACGATCGGCGTCACGATTATCACGCCGTATCCCGGGACGCCGCTGTACGATGAGGGACTCCGTGAAGGCTGGATTGACTCGTTGCAATGGCAGGATTACGGCGGGCATCAGGTGGTCATGCACACGCCGAACCTGTCGCGGGAAGATCTCGTCCAAGGCAAACGATTTGTCGAGGACGGATTTGCGATCCTTCAGCAAGGGCGAAACGACGGGGCGCATGCCGCGTCTCGAGAAACCGTGGCGGAGCAGCACTACATGGATCTCTTGCGGTGGGCCTATCACTTGGAAGGGCCGATCACGGAATGGCAACAGCTTGCGCGATCGGTTCACCCTGATGGGAGTACCGGGCATATGACGCAATTCAGAGGGCAGGAGAGTCGGCCCGATCCGTTGCCCCCAGCGCCTGGGACACATCTCGTGAGTGTGATCATTCCGACGTATAACCGGCGAGCGATCTTGCGCAAGACTCTTCTGGCCTTTACCTCGCAAACCATTCCTCCTGAGCAATTTGAAGTGATTGTGGTCGATGACGGGTCTGGTGATGAGACCGTTGCGATGCTGCGCAGCTTCCAGGCGTCATTTCGGCTTCGCATTCTCACGCAAGCCCATCAAGGCGCCAATGCTGCGCGAAACTTGGGCATTCACACGGCGCAAGGGGACCTCGTGTTATTGACGGGGGACGATATGATTCCGGAACCGGCGTTCCTTGAATCACACCTCAAGTTTCACCGTCAACATCCGTCTGAACTCATAGCCATGCTTGGATTTATTGACTGGTCTCCAGAGATCGCCGTGACCCCGTTCATGCGGTTTATTGTGTCCCCGGAAGGCGGCCAGCAGTTCGCGTTTCATGAGGTGAAAAATGGACAAGCAGACTTTCGTTTGTTTTATACAAGCAATATCTCGATGAAGCGAAGTCTTCTGCTGAAGCAGCAGATGTTGTTTGATCCCCAGTTCACCTATCCTGCGTATGACGACATTGAACTGGGCTTCCGGTTGGCTCGCCAGGGCATGCAGCTTCATTACAACGCGGTGGCCGTCACCTGCCATCACCATGCCGTGATCCCCGAAGGGTTCGTGGGGCGGCAGCGAAAAGCCGGGAGGATGGCAGTGGTCCTGGCGGGGAAGCACCCGGAACTCGGCGCGTCCCTGCTCGGGATTGAGGACATTACGCGCTATCCGGAGCGATACCAGGAATCGACGGTGAACACCCTCTTGAAGGTGCTGATGGAGTTAGAGAAGCCTGATCTCAATGCATTGCGGGCGCTCCGGACGAGCAGCGGTGGGTTTGACACGGTCTACCAGCACACAGTGATGTACCCGCTCTACGCCCTTTTGCTTCAGACGGCCTATGCGCTCGGCGTCCTCGAGGGAATGCGCGCGGCCGCAGAAAATCGGCCGTCCCACGTAACGATGTCAAGCAGCAAGCCGTGTGTCGCCTCCATCATTATCCCGGTCTTCAACAAGGTGGAGTTGACTCAGCAGTGTTTGGTTCACTTGGCGAAAACCACCACTCATATCGAATACGAGGTGATCATCGTCGATAACGCGTCGACCGATGACACGGCGGGGTTTCTCGCCACACTGAGCGGTGACGTGCAGATCATTCGCAATGCCCAGAATGTGGGATTTGCTAAAGCATGCAATCAAGGCGCGCGCGCCGCTAAAGGGCGCTACCTCGTCTTTCTCAACAACGACACGATCCCGTGCGAGGGATGGCTAACGGCGTTGGTCGATGAGGTCGAGACACACCTGGACACGGCCGTCGTCGGCAGCAAGCTCTTGTATCCGGACGGGACCATCCAGCATGCCGGCGTCGTATTTTCCCGGGAAGGTCTGTTTCCCTATCACGTCTATCGGGGAGTCCCGGCCGATCTTCTGGCCGTCAACCGCCGCCGTGAGTTCCAATGTGTCACGGCAGCCTGCCTGCTCGTGCGGCCTGACATCTTTAATGCGGTCGGCGGGTTTGACGAGGGATATCGCAATGGATTTGAGGATGTGGACTTCTGTCTCAAAATCCGGAAACGTGGCGGGCACATCATCTACCAGCCGCAGAGCGTCCTGTATCACCTCGAAAGTCAAAGCCCGGGACGAAAAAGCCACGAAGAACACAACAGCCGGCGGCTTGTGAGTCAGTGGGGACATCAATGGTGGATTACCGATGAGGATGGCGTGTACTTCGCCGACGGTTATGTGCAGCGTGTCGTCACGGTCGACGGGCGGCTGAAGGGCCGCATCGAACCTCTGGATCCGGCGGAACGCCGTCCATGGCAATGTGTGGCCACGGCTCAGCGGCTTGCCCAGGGCCAGGATATAACGCAATTGGCGCGGTTGTTGGCCGCGCCGCAGGAATGGCCACATGATATCAGCGTGTGGCGCTGGGCGGCTCGCCTGTGCGGACTGGCCGGAAGCCCCGAGCTGGCGGAACCATTTTGGAAGCTGATTCTCGACTGCGAGGAAATGTCCGATGCGCGATGCGGTCTCGCGCAAGCGGCCCTTGAGCAAGGGCGATTAGACGAGGCTGAGGATCATCTCAATGTGCTGTACCGGCATCACTCTCGGTGCGGGGAGGGCTGGATGCTTCGCGGTGTCTTGGCGACCCAACGCCAGAGCTACGACGAAGCGACATTCGCCTTTGAAACGGCGCTTGCGTATGGCGGGGATTCACGCAAGGCCCGAATGGGAAGCGGGATGGCTTCAATAGGACAGGGAAGACACGAGCAGGCGTGGGATGTATTCAGCGCACTGTTGGACCAGCATCCGGATGATGCGGAAGGAGTCCACTGGCTGCTGCGCACTGGCGCGGCGCTCGAGCGATGGGAGGGGCTGATGGAGCCTCTTGCACGATTCCTGCAACGAAATCCGGCCGATCTGTCTGTGCGGTTTGCGTTGGCCGGCGTATCGGTGCGTTTGGAGCGATGGGACCTTGCGCGGCGGGAATACGAAACGATCAAGCTCTTGAATCCCGCTTACGATGGACTGAATGATCTCGCGAAGGCCTTGACCAAAACCGATGCCTGTGCCGCTCACTAAACCGTCCGAATCGGGGTCCGCCGTCGTCATTCAATTGGCCCGCCTCGGGGACCTCGTGCAATCGCTTCCCGCCATCATGGCGCTCAAGGAAAGAAGGCTGGAACAGAATCTTAGCCTTCTCTGCGCATCCCCCTTGTCTTCGGTCGCCGCGTGCTTTCCCGGTCTTGATCGCGTCATTGCCTGGGAGGGGACCCGTTGGCGTACCTGGGCGACCAATTGGCCGGTCTCCCCGAAGCGAACATTGGATGAAGTCAAGCGGTATCTGGACACCTCGGTCTTCGGTGCGTATACGCGTGCCTACAACTTGAACCAACATAAGCGGGCAATTCTTCTCAGCGCGCTGATGGCTGATCGTGTGATCGGACCCGGCGAGCACGGTCCGCTCGATTTCAAGCTTCCGCCGTGGGCCGCCTATGTCCGAGCGATCGCCGAAGACCGCGGGCAGAACCGCATTCACCTCGCTGATGCGTTTTGCGGGTTTTGCGGTGTGGTTCCCCTCGGCGTGAGGCCACAAGTTGTGTGCCCCCCCGCTTCTCTTCCGAATGATCTGTCCGCGTTTGGTCGGCAAGACGGCGTCTGGGTGGCGCTTGTCGTCGGGGCAGGCGATACCGCGCGGTGCATGTCCGTGGCCCGCTGGAGCGAATGGATCGGAACGTTTCTTGAGAGACAGGAGAACGGCCATGTTGTGCTCATCGGCAGCGGCGGCGAACGCGAGTCTGCGAGAGCGATCCAGGATGGCCTGCGTCCCATCGTGCTAGGTCGCGTCTGGGATGCGACCGGACGAACCACTCTCGACCAATTAATTGTCTTGCTGGCGCGCTGTCACTGGGTTGTGGGAGCCGACACCGGGCCACTACATCTGGCTGCCGCAACAGGCGCCAGGGCACTCGGATTCTACTTTGCTCGCGCCCGTGTACACGAAACCGGGCCGTATGGTGAAGGGCATTGGGTATTCCAAGCCAACGCAGGCTCGGTGAATGAGTGGCCGATGGATGAGAGCGTCGAATTGATCCTGTCTGACATGAGGCCTCGAATGCATTCTGGCGAATGGCGCGTATGGCAAAGCCACGTCGACCACTGGGGCGCCTATTACACCGACACACAGACAACCGGTCCTGATCCACAACGCGAACGTATCTGGCATCGATTGCATCGTTTTAGTGCCCAGGCGGTCTGCTCATGAATGCATTTGAAACCAATATAGCCAGGCTGACGGTTCTCGATCCGGCCCTCGCAGCGGCTGTGCGCCAAGCGGGCGGAGGAAGGCTGACGATCACCGCGGCTCGTAATGGAATGCCGACTGCCAAGGAGTCCGGCCTCGCGGTCCATAGCGCCTATGATCCTGTGAAGGAGGCATTGGCCTGGGCCGAGATCCAGGCTGCGTCATTACAGTCCGGCGAGGTGGCGGTGGTGCTCGGCGTGGGATTGTTGTATCACCTTGACGCGTTGCGGCAGCTGTTGTCGAAGGAGACCAAGATGGCTGTGGTGGTCCCCGACCTGCCGACTCTTCATGACGCATGTTCTGCACGACCCATGGGAGAGTGGGTTGATCAGGTGACCTGGGTCTGGGGCGATCCCGGGCAGATGGCCTCGAAACTAATGACATTGGGAAAGCCCTTGCGCTTCTTGACCTATGCGCCCGCTGCGCGCCTCCATGCGCAAGCCCATGAGAGTCTGGAACGCGCCATCCGCAACATGGCGGCAAAGCAGGCAGGTGGGCAATTGCATGTGGCGGTTGTGGGGCCGATCTACGGGGGATCGCTCCCCATTACCCGCTATGCCGTGTCGGGGCTTGAGGCTTTAGGGCATCGAGTGACGTGGATTGATCACAGTCAACATGACTCCAGTTATCAGGTTCTGGCAAACATTAAAGATACTCGGCAGCGGCTGACCATGCAAAGCCGGTTTGCCGAATTGCTCAGTCAATTGACGTTGGTACGGTTGTCCGAAGATCCGCCCGACCTGATTGTAGCGCTCGCCCAGGCGCCGATGACCTTACCGATGTTGCAACATATACGGCAGAAGAAATTTCTGACGGCCATGTGGTTCGTCGAAAATTACCGGCATCTGACCTATTGGCAGCAGGTGGCCGCAGGATACGATTACTGGTTTGTCATTCAACAGGGAAGCTTCCCCGAGGCGTTGCGAAAGGCCGGCGCGGGACAGGTTTGCTATCTGCCGATGGCCGCCGATCCTTCGGTACATCGGCCCGTGCATCTGAGCCCTGAAGAAGAGGGCGAATTCGATGCCGACGTGTCCTTTGTCGGCGCCGGCTATGCCAACCGACGAACCCTCCTTCCCCGACTCCTCGATCAGCCGTGGTCCTTCAAAATCTGGGGAAATGAATGGGAGGGCGCTTCGGCGCTCTCCGGTGCGATCCAACGACAGGGACAGCGCATCGATACCGACACCTGCGTCAAGGTGTTTAACGCCAGTCGGATCAATCTTAATCTTCATTCTTTCTCGGGCGATGGGCTTGATCCGGAAGGCGATTTCGTCAATCCCCGCACGTTCGAGCTCGCGGCCTGCGGGGTTTTTCAACTCATCGATCAGCGTAGCCTCCTCACGGATGTATTCGCCTCGCATGAAATCGCGGCTTTTCAAACCCCTGACGATTTGCTCAGGCAGATCCCGGCCTGGCTTCATGAGCCAGAATCCAGATCAGCGATGGCGAGTGCCGCGCGGGAGCGCGTCGTGCGGGAGCACACCTACCGTCATCGAATGAAAGATCTATTGGCCCAAGTGGGTATGACACAACCGGATCGGGTGGGCACGGTCTTGCGCGGAGAGCGTACAGCCGGATTTCTGGCTCAGCACAGCAGCGATCGTCCCGCGCTGTCTTCTATTCTGACCCAATTTCCTTCGGATCAACGGGTCGAGCTGAAGGATGTGGCGGCCCGCATCCGTGCCCGTGGAACAGGGGCCAAGTTACAACTGGAAGAACTGTTACTGCTTCTGCTGGACGAATACCGTATGGAAAGCCGCGATCTCGTATGACTCGACAAGCGCTGATCATCAATATCACCCGCATGGGCGACCTCGTGCAGACGGGACCCCTGATAGCGCGGCTGCATGAGGAGTGGCGCGATGCCGCGGTCGATCTCGTGGTCGACCGAAGCTTTGCACTGATGGCCTCGCTGCTACCGGGAGTGCGGCAGGTCTTCGCCTTCGATTTTCAAGGCCTCATCGATCAGACCCGTACGATGGCCAAAGACGTGGTGGCGCTATCCCGCGAACTGTCCGCATGGGTGAGTCCTCTCCGCACGGTCCGCTACGATCGCGTGGTGAATCTGACATTCAATAAGCGCTCAGCGCTCTTGGCGGCCTATTTGGACGCGCCCGACATTCGTGGAGCGACCGCGACCGCCGATGGAGCCTGTGTCATTCGCAACCCCTGGCTGTCGTACTTTACGGATCTCCATCACTATCGGCGGTTCAATCGATTTAATCTCGTGGATCTGTATGCCCTTGGCGGGAGCGGCGTCGGCGCTCATCAGCCTCTGACGTTGACCGTGACTCAGGATGCCTTGGATTGGGCAGACGGCTTTCTTCATAGCAAGGGAATGACCGCCATGCGTATTGCTGTCCAGGTGGGGGCCAGTGATCCGATGAAAGCGTGGCGGCCGGAGTATGTCGGGCGGGCGATGGCGGAGATCAGTCGCCGAATTCCGGCCGTATTTGTGCTGATTGGAACGAAAGGGGAGGCGCCGGCTGTCCGGCAAGCCGTTGCGAGTTACCGTGCCGCGGGAGGCACGCATCCGCTTTGCGATGCGGTTGATCACACGAATCTCTCTCAACTGGCCGCGTTGCTTGCCCGATGCCGGCTTTTGTTGAGCAACGACACCGGTCCTATGCATATCGCCGTGGCGGCCGGCACGCCGGTCCTGGATCTTTCGGTCGGGCATGTTGATTACAACGAGACCGGGCCCTACGGCGCAGGGCACTGGGCGGTTCAGCCGGATCTCGAGTGCGCGCCCTGTGGATTCGATCAGGTGTGTGCTCACCAGGCCTGTAAAGACCGGCTGATCCCGGAACAGGTCGCCTTGCTGGCCTTGTGCATGCTCGATGTCGGACCCTTCCCATCCGACTTCCGGGGCGTCCGTGTCTACGAATCGGGAATCGATGCAGACGGCCTGTCCTGCTGGAACTTGCGAGCCGGACAGGAGGATAGGGCCACACAGTGGTATGGAACCTTTTGGCGGCGCTTTTGGTACGAGACCTTCACCGGGCAGAAGAGCCATATTGCTCCATGTGACGGTCCGCCGCCTGATGCCATACAGACGGCCGCCCTTTTCGACCGGCTGGCATCGGCACTCGAGACCCTGTCTCGTCAGGCTGACCAAATTGTACGATTGAGCGGTCGTTCCTCCCTTCAAACAGAAGCGCTGCAGAAGGCGCAATCGCAATTGAATCACACTCATCAGCAGGCCATAGGAATTGCGTTCCCGTCATGTGCGCTCGGGCCGGTGTCGGTGGCCTGCATGCGTGATCTCAAGAATATCGATGCCGAAGGGTTGCTGCCCATGGCGCGCCAACAGGCCCATGCCTTCCGTGTATGGCGGGAACGCGTAATGGTTGTGATGCAGCGCCTACAATCAACGAGCGGGGGCAAAGCGGGCGCCCACGCCCTTCGTTCGTTGGCTGTTCTCAAACTCAAGACGTTCTGAAAGGAGACGTATGCAGATCACCCTGGATGAAGAGCAATGGGAAGTCGCCGATAATCTGTCCTTGTTGCAGGTTCTGGCGCAGGTGAGCGATAAGGCTCAGGCCAAACAATGTATCGTGACCTCTCTACGGGTCGGTGGAAAATCACTCACAGACCGGGATCTGCAACCGGCTCTGCTGTCGCGAATCGCTCAAGAATTGGGCATGGTCCAAGCCACGTCACGGGCAGTCGAAGAAATTGTCGTCAGTGCAGAAGAACAGCTCCTACACTTCGGGGCATTGATCAGGCGCCAAGGAGAGTCACTGATCGGCCCGCTTCGAGCTGGCACTGCGGGGGTCAACTCCGTCGATGGATGGCTGGGACTTCTGGCGGATTACGTGGAAGCTAGGGAGATGCCGCGCGTCCCCAACGGAGCGCAATCCGCGTCTTATGTGTCTCCTTGGATCGGCCCGTTGCTCGATGCGCGAAGCGCCGGCGACGTCGTTCGGCTGACAGATTGTATTGAGTATGAGCTCCTACCGCGCCTTCCGGAATGATACTGGTTCCTGAGCTAGGCTGCCGTGTCGCGATAGTAGCCGGGACCTGAAGCCTCCACATTGACTGCTTAAGTCTTCCTTGGAATCTGCCGATAAGGGACCTGGGACGCAAAAACAGCCGGGAAGGAGGGGGAACCCACTGAGGCTGGCGTCTGATCGCCGGCATGGAAGCCGACCGATCATCTGAGACAACTTTCACCTTCAAGGAGGAACAGTCATGGCTCTTATTGTCAATACCAACGTCGCTTCTCTCGCCGCTCAGCGCAATCTGACCAACAGCACTAACGCCCTCACTCGATCAGTGGAGCGTCTATCCTCAGGACTCCGAATCACGCGGGCAGCAGATGATGCCGCGGGGTTGGGTGTGTCGGAAACATTGCGGGCTCACATCCGGAGCATCAATCAGGCTGTTCGGAACTCTAACGACGGCATCAGCCTGACGCAGATCGCCGACGGAGCAGCAGCCACCATCGGGAATCTTTTGTCCCGACTGCGTGAGCTGGCAGCCCAATCGGCCAATGGCACGGTGGGAAGCACCGAGCGCTCCTATTTGGATCAAGAGTTTGTCGCGCTTCGTTCTGAGATTGATCGGATTGCGGCCGTGACTGAGTTCAACGGCACACCACTGCTGAGCGGAGCGAGCAACAGTTTTACGATCCAGGTGGGATTCAAGAGCGGAGCGAATAATACTCTCACGGTAAACCTGAGAGACCTGGATGTCGCGGCAGTTGGATTAACCTCTGTCAATGTGTCGACCGCGGCCAATGCTCAGAGCGCTTTGTCGAACATCGATAGCGCCATCAGCGCCGTGGCCACCGCCCGCGCTGACTACGGATCGGTTCAGAACCGGTTCGAAGCGACGATTGCCAGCTTGCAAGTGACCAGCGAGAACTTCTCGGCAGCCGAGTCGCGCATTCGAGATGCCGATATCGCGCATGAGACCTCATTGTTCACGAAGAACCAAATCCTGGTTCAGTCAGGCATTGCGATCCTGGCGCAGGCTAATGCCCTACCGCAGCAGGCCCTGGCGCTGTTACGGTAAGGTCAGGATACTTTCTCCGCCCTCCTCTCCTAAGGGGGAGGGCGGATGAAAGAATCCAGGGAGGCGGCCATGGTTCAGGAAGTAGCGGGGCGGCACGCGCTTCCGATTTCGGTCGGACGCGGAGACACACGAGAGCCCAACAACGTGAACAAGCCGGAAGCGAATCACGTGCATACGTCAGAGGCCGACGTGCAGCCATCGGATGCATTCATTCCTGATCGAACTGAACTTGATCGGGCCATATCCAAAGTGAAAGAGGCGTTCACGCATGCGGATTCCCGGCTTAAAATCGAGGTTGATCCGGATCTAGGCCGCATCGTGGTCAAGGTAATGAACGCCGAATCCGGCGAGATTATCCGGCAAATTCCGGCGCAAGAGATACTGGAGATAGCGAAAAGCTTGGATGTGGCGCAAGGCCTCTTGTTCACGACGCGGACGTAGTGACCATGGCAAATATCAGTTTCGGCGGATTGGGCAACGGTATTGACTTCGACAGTGTGGTCTCGCAGCTCGTCGCGGTCCAGCGGTTGCCGATCGACCGGCTCTCCGAGGGAAAGAAAGCGCTGCAGGACAAGCTGACGGATTACAGCACGCTGGGCGCCAATCTGCTGAAGCTGCAAGGTGCCGCGGGTGCGTTACGGCGTGGCTCCAGCTTCGACCGTGCTGCCGTCGCAGTCGGCGATGACACGGTACTGACGGCCACGGCGTCCGGAACGGCGACACCGGGCAGCTATTCCTTACAGGTTCAACAACTGGCGACGGCCCATCAGCTCACCAATAAAGCGGCCAAGGCGGTGGCCGGCACCACAACCGACATTGTGAGCGGAGGCTCGGCAACTTTTAGTTTTACGGTCGGCAGCGGGAGCGCGCAGACCGTCACGCTCGGCGACACCGCGACGCTCGAAGACTTGAGAACCGCGATCAACGATCTCGGCGCAGGGGTCAGTGCCTCGATTCTGAATGCAGGAACGGAATCGGCCCCGGCCTACCGATTGGTGCTGACCGCCACGAAGACAGGAGCGGACAATACCGTCGCGATCACGGCGGACGGTACCGACCTGGATTTCGCCAACACTAGCGGGACCGGCGGGTCGGATACGCTCCAGGCGGCTCAAAATGCTATTGTGATCCTGGGCGATCCCGATCAGACGCCGATTACCTTGGAGCGCAGCACGAACACGATCACCGACGCCATCGGCGGCGTGACCCTATCGCTGAAAGGGACCACGGAACCGGATACCCCCCTAAGCGTGTCGGTGAGTCTCGACCCGGGCTCTACCAAGAAGGACATCGAGGCTTTGGTAGCGGCCTATAATGATGTCGTCAAATTTATCAACGAACGCACCACCTACGATTCGGAGAAAAAAAAAGGCGGCGTCTTTTTTGCTGAAGGATCTTCTAGGACGGTCTTGACTCGTCTTGGGCGCGACCTGTCCGAGAACGTGAATGGTCTTGCCGGGATCACCTCCGTCGGACGGATCGGATTTAAGACGGAACGCGATGGAACGATCACCTTGGATGGAGCCGTGTTAGACAAAGCGCTCGCCGACGATTATACATCTGTCAAAAATCTGTTTATCGGGCAGACCGGTTCAACCGGAGTGGCTCAAAGGCTCTTTGATGGGGTCGACGCGCTGGATGATGTAGAGACGGGTTCGCTGACCGTGCGAAAAAAAAGCGTGACCGATGAAATCGACAATCTGACGGACCAGATCGCGCGCAAGGAAGATGCGCTGAGCGCATACGAAGAACGCCTGCGACTTCAATTCGCAGCTTTGGACGGGCTCTTGCGCCAGATGCAAGGGCAACTGGATTTTCTCAGATCGCGTCTCTAGGTCAAGAAGGGTGGACAGCATGCACGCAGGCATTCATGAATATCGCCGAACACAAATTCTGACCGCCTCGGATCTTCAGGTGATCGTTCTGTTGTATGACGGAGCTTTGCAGTCACTCGATCTGGCGCGCGAAGGGATTCTCCACAACAATTACGCAGACAAAGCCCGGTTTCTCGGCAGAGCCTTCGACATTGTCAGCGAATTGTCCAACGTGCTCGATATGGAGCGCGGCGGGGAGGTGGCTGTATCGCTGAGACGCCTCTATGAGTACATGCTCGAGGAATTCACCCTTGCCAACCTGCGTCACGCGCCCAAACACCTTGATGGTCCGATCCGGTGCCTGACCACGCTTCGAGAAGCCTGGCAGGCGTTGGTTCAACAAGGCGCCCTCACTCATGCCGGCGGTTGAACGATGTCGCCTCCCACACGCGAAGAGCTTCTTGAATCCGTCACTCGCCAAGCGCTGGAGGCAGCGCAGAACGGTCGGTGGGACGAGGTCACGCGTTGCGTTGAACGTCGTGGCGAGCTCTTGCCCGGATCAGAGCCTTCCCCTGCGATGGTGGCTCGCCTCGTAGGCCTTGACCAGAGGATCGGTGAAAAAGTTCGACTGGTTCGCGGCGCCGTTGGGCAGGTGCTTTCGGAAGTGGCGGCGACCAGGGCTTTGATGAAGCGGTTTTCCCAACGGAGGGATGGACGAGATGTGGGCGATCGTGTGGATCAACAGGTGTAACGTTCAAAAGTGAGAATGAATAGCTAATCGTGTCCTGTTCAGGAGGACTTCAGTTGTTATCGGAACCCAAACGGGAGATGAGCGGATGGGAGGATGTGAGTTCTTCCGATGATCGGCGTGAATGGCTGCGGATTAATGATCGCGTGTTCCTGGAATATCATCTGATCGGCGAAGCATCGCCCTCCAATGACGCGGCTAGAGAAGATATGATTTCCATGTTTATCGCCAAGCCGACGGAAGATCTCCTCGCTCGTATTCATAAAGGAGAGGGGGACTCCGTCCTCGTACCGTGGCTGATGAAGATCGATTGGGTGCTGGAGTTAATGTTACGGTCGTTGTTGCGGAGGGACCCGGAAGGAATGGCGATTCCGCGTTTAACTGAGGTGAGTCTGAGCGGAGGAGGGATCTGTTTTGCGATGACGGAGTGCGTGGGTGTCGGCGATCAAGTGGATTTGCGGCTCATTCTGCCGCCCTTTACGCCGATCAAAGCGCGGGCTGAAGTCATTCGTGTAGGCACGATGGATGGCGATACTCGAACCCACGCCGTTGCGACGCACTTCATTGACATCAGTTCGGACGACCGGGAACACCTCATTCATCATATCTTGCATCTACAGGCCGAGCGGTTACGGACCCGTCATTCAGATTTGGTGTAACCTCTTCAATCGCCGCAGAGACACGGTGTGCATTTCCAGCCTCACCGTCTAGCACCGTCATAAGTTTTTCTCCCATGTGAGCGAAGGCTCGCGCCGCCGGCGACTGCGGCGCACTCTCCACGACCGGCAAGTAGCTCCGTACGGAACGCTCCACCGCAGGGTCTTCGGGAACCTCTCCCAACAGTGCGAGATCACTTCCCACATATTCTTTCAGCAGTTTCCTGAGATGCAGCACGTTCACACGACCAGTTCCGGCGATCCGGTTCAGGACCAGGGATGGACAAAAGGTGCTTACGGCTTTGGTTGCGATGGCGCGAACGACTTCGTCTGTGCTTCCTGAGATGGTCAACACCTCCTCGATGCTTGAAAAGTCCCGATCGGCCAGAGCGGCGGCAGCGGGATGGCGCGAGTGAAACTCAGAGAGAACCCGCCGGATAGCCGCCAATTTAATAAACCGATAGAGATCCAGCACCGATGTCGGGTCGGGCGTCGTGACGGCGATATGATGGTCGGCCATCAGAAAAAAATCGAGCGCGTGATAGCCGGTTCCTGCACCGACGTCGATCAGAATGATGTCGGCGTCGAGTTTCCGCAGATTCCGAATGAGTTCTTGGCATACGGCATATTGGCGGTGGCAAGCGTCTCCCCTGTGCCGGGAATAAGGCGAAGTCCAGAGTGCGCCGCCGTGATGGGTTGGGC
>JBOHOS010000741.1:0-4257 GCA_050731295.1 Nitrospiraceae bacterium
GCCCGATTCTCACCAAGTCCCGGGAGGTGCTCGAGAAGACCGGGTTTCCCGCCGGTCGGGTCGTGTTGAAATTCGGGCATGAGGATAATGTGGTCAGAAATATTCTGGAAGAGGCGCGGGAAGGACACTACGAGACGATCGTGCTGGGCCGTCATGGCGCGGCAGGCCAACGGCGGTGGTTCGGCGGCGGTGTCACCGAGCAAGTGCTTCGCGACGCGTCCGGGCTGGCGGTGTGGGTTGTCGACTGAGGCAAGCCGACTATCGGCTGAGTCATGGCGAGAGTCATTGTTCTCCAGCATATCGGCTGTGAAACCTTAGGCCGCATCGAGGCTGACCTGACGCGTGAAGATATCGCCTATGAGTATGTTCGCACCTTCGAGGGGCAGCCGGTTCCGTCAGATCTGCATGGGGCAGCGGGATTGGTCGTGATGGGTGGACCGATGGGTGTCTATGAGCAAGACCGGCATCCGCACCTTCGGCAGGAGTTGAAGCTCATCGAGTCCGCTCTTCGAACGGACACGCCGTTGCTCTGCGTGTGCCTGGGGAGCCAACTCTTGGCCGCCGCGCTGGGCGCGAAGGTCAGCCAAGGCGCGCAGAAGGAAATCGGTTGGTATCCCGTCGAGTTGACCCCTGCAGGGTTGAACGATGAACTGTGGGTCGGAGTTCCCCGTACCTTTACCGCCTATCATTGGCACGGGGATGTGTTTGATCTGCCGCTCGGCGCGCACAGCCTGGCTTCTTCGTCATTGACCACTCACCAGGCCTTTCGGTATGGCCGGAACGCCTACGGAATTCTCTTCCACATGGAAGTCACCGAGCCGATCATACGCGATATGGCCGCCACATTCGCGGACGAGCTTCGTGAGGTAGACCAGTCCGGCGACCGCCTCATTCGGCAAGCCGCGGATTACCTGCCGGCGCTGCACGCAATCGGTGATCAGGTGTTTGGGCGATGGGCGAAGCAGGCGACAGATACTTCATCTCTGCATGGGGCCGCTCGAGGCGGCGTCTGATTATGGCTATCGAGGTGACGCAGCGGAGGCAACCATGAAAGCGATTCGTGTGCACGAATTCGGTCCACCCGACGTCATGCGGCTCGAGGACCTGCCCGATCCAAAGCCAGGCCCTGGCCAGGTTCTGGTGAGAATCCATGCGGCCGGGGTGAATCCAGTCGACTCTTATATTCGGGCCGGCCTGTACTCCCGCAAGCCGCCCCTCCCCTTTACGCCCGGCATCGATGCGGCGGGCATCGTCGAATCGGTCGGAGAGAAGGTCAGTGCACTGAAGGTCGGCGACCGGGTCTATGCGGCAGGGACCGTCACCGGCGCGTATGCCGAACGCGCCATCTGCGAGGCCTCCCGGGTCCATCCGCTGCCCAAGCAGGTCACGTTCACGGAAGGCGCGTGCGTCAACGTGCCGTATGCCAGCGCCTACCGCGCCCTCTTTGGATGCGCGCGGGCGGTGCCCGGCGAAGTCGTGCTTGTTCATGGGGCCAGCGGCGGGGTAGGCATTGCCGCGATCCAATTAGCTCGCACTGCAGGCATGACCGTCATCGGCACGGCGGGATCGGAGCGAGGCCGGGCACTCGTGAAGGAACAAGGCGCTCATCTCGTGCTGGACCATCACGCAGCGGATTACCTCACACAAGCGGTCAAATTTACAAAGGACCGCGGCGTCGATGTCATTCTGGAAATGCTGGCCAACCTCAACCTGAACAAGGATCTGGGCATGCTGGCACACGGTGGGCGCATCGTCGTGATCGGCAGCCGGGGCACGGTCGAAATCGACCCGCGAGACGCCATGAGCCGTGACGCCAGCATCATCGGAATGCTGCTGTTCAATGTGTCCGAACGGGAATCCGCGACGATACACGCGGCCCTGGTCGCCGGTCTGGAAAAAGGCAAGCTGCGACCGGTCGTCGGACGGGAGATGCCGTTAGCCGAGGCTCCGCGCGCGCACCACGCCATGATGGAGCCGGGCGCGTATGGAAAGATTGTGCTGATTCCGTAAAGAATCCGGGAGATCCTTATTTTTGTGACCCGGTCCCGGCCGTTATCGGGCAGGCGAGGCTACTATCGGGTGAACGTGCCGCACGGCGTCAGCACCATTCGTTCCGGCTCGCGCTTTGCGCTCGGCGTGATTTTCCACGATGCGCGATGATGGCGATCGGAGCGGAAGAATTCAACGGGATAGCCTCCATTGAGGTGGCCGTGAAAGATCCGTTCAAGGCGCTGATCCTCGAGCAGGAAGGCGGTCGCGTCCGCCATTCAATTCGCGAGCTGCGCCGAAGCGAGCTTCCCGACGGCGACGTGTTGGTCTCGATTGCTTATTCCAGCCTCAATTATAAGGATGGACTCGCCGTTACCGGCCAGGGGAAGATCATCAGCCGCTATCCGATGGTGCCCGGCATCGATCTCGCCGGCACGGTCGAGGAATCAGCGTCTGCCGAATTCAGGCCGGGGGACACGGTGCTGCTCACGGGATGGGGCATCGGGGAGCGGCATTGGGGTGGGTATGCCCAGGCGGCGCGGGTGAACGCCGCATGGCTCCTGCCCGTCCCGGAAGGCCTGACGCTTCAGGGGGCGATGGGAATCGGGACGGCCGGCCTCACGGCGATGCTCTCCGTCATGGCCATGGAAGAGCGGGGACTTACCGCCAGTGACAAGCAATCTCACCCGGACGCGCCGGGACGCGCCCCTTCTCAGGCTCACCCGCCCGCCCCAGGCGTCATTTCACCCGCCCGTCCAGAACTGGCCAAGACCAGTTCCTTTCCCATGGGATGCGCTTCTTCCCGTGAAGTGATCGTGACCGGGGCAGCGGGGGGAGTGGGCGGGATCGCGATCGCCATCCTGTCGAAGCTTGGCTATCGAGTAGTGGCTTCAACAGGGCGGACGGAGGCTTATGACTACTTGAAGGCACTCGGCGCATCGGAGGTCGTCGACCGCAAGAGCCTGAGTGCGACTTCCGGGAAGGCGCTGGAATCGGAGCGATGGGCCGGCGCGGTCGATACGGTGGGCGGAGAGACGCTGGCCACACTCCTTCGTACGATGGCACACGGCGGATGCGTGGCTGTCTGCGGGCTGGCAGGCGGGAGCCTGCTCCAGACGACCGTGTTTCCGTTCATTCTGCGCGGGGTCAGCGTGATCGGGATTGCCTCCAGCACCGCTCCGCGGGAGCGCCGGCGCCTGGCATGGGCACGACTGGTGTACGACCTTCCGCGAGAAGCCCTTGAGCGGATGATACAGGTCGCGAGTTTGAGTGACGTGCCTGCTCTGAGTCACGCGATTCTTCAAGGCCACATCCGCGGCCGCGTCGTAATCGATCCGAATCAGTGACGAAATCGCGATGCTTCTATCACCATCACGACAAAGGTGAACCGATGAAACAGCGACGACTTGGACGCAATGGACCCATGGTCTCGGCGCTTGGCCTCGGCTGTATGGGCATGTCGGAATTCTATGGCGGCCGCGATGATCGCGAATCCATCGCGACCATTCAGCGGGCGCTGGAGTTAGGAGCGAACTTTCTCGACACGGCCGACATCTATGGGCCGCACACGAACGAAGAGCTGGTCGGCAAGGCGATCACAGGCCGCCGTGATCGAGTGATTCTGGCTACGAAGTTCGGCATCGTGCGAGGCCGCGATGCGAGCTTTCGCGGGGTCAATGGACGTCCGGATTATGTCCGCGCCTGCTGCGAAGCCAGCCTTCAGCGCCTGGGCGTGGACACCATCGATCTCTATTACCAGCACCGCGTGGACCCGAACACGCCGATCGAAGACACGGTCGGCGCCATGGCCGGCTTGGTGCGGGACGGCAAGGTGCGTTATCTCGGCCTCTCGGAAGCGGGACCGCAGACGCTCCGGCGGGCGCCGGCCGTTCATCCCATCACGGCCTTGCAGACGGAGTATTCGTTGTGGAGCCGCGATCCCGAGGATGAGATTCTGCCCGTTTGCCGCGAACTGGGAATCGGCTTGGTCGCTTATAGTCCCCTGGGGCGCGGCTTTCTGACCGGCCACATCAAGCGGTTCGAGGATCTGGAGACGGACGACTACCGGCGGCAGTCCCCGCGCTTTCAAGGCGAGAATTTTCAGCGCAACCTCGACCTGGTCAGGCGCATCGACGAGCTGGCGGCGCAGAAAGGCTGTCGCCCCTCGCAACTGGCCTTGGCCTGGGCGCTGGCGCAGGGAGAGGATGTTGTGCCGATCCCTGGCACAAAGCGTCGAAGATATCTGGAAGAGAATCTTGCTTCGTTGGA
>JBOHOS010000742.1:0-4016 GCA_050731295.1 Nitrospiraceae bacterium
CCTGTATGCCTGCCAGCGAGTCCTCGATGATCACGCAGTGCTCCGGTCGCACCTCCGATTCAAGCAACGGCGCCGTTTGGTTCAAGAGCGTCAGCGTCAAGCGGTAAATCTCCGGCTCCGGTTTTCCGACAGAGATGTCTTCAGCCACCACGGTCACCTGAAAATCTTTTTCGATCAGGGTGCCTGCTAGGGCGAATCGGACCTGCTCGCGTGTGCCGCCGGAGGCGATGGCAATCGGTACGCGCGCCTGCCCGCTTGACGAAGTCCACTGCCCCTGGAAAGAGCGGCGGTTTGTCTTTCAGGGCAAGACCGTGCTCGCGGAGAGCCTGCTGGAAGGCGACGAAGTGCGTCGCTTCATCCTCGGCGAGGACGCCGATGAAATCGAAAATGATCGCGCGAAGGACGGGCCAGGGCATGGCGGTTCTTCAGGGCAGGCACTGTACCAGTGAATTTTCATCGGACAGGCGATTGGCTTCTTGCCCGGTCTGAGCCCCTCCTGTATTCTACGGCTCCACGCGGCTGTCAGATGAGCAAGCAACCATGGCGAGCATCCATGTCCTCAGCGATCTTCTCGTTATCTTCACGGTGTCCATTGCCGTCGTCTTCGTCTTTCAACGACTCCGCCTGCCCTCCATCGCCGGATTTTTGGCGGCCGGCGCGCTGATCGGTCCGTTCGGGCTCAATCTCGTCTCGGATCTCGAACAGGTCAACGTCATGGCCGAAATCGGTGTCGTGCTGCTGCTGTTCACGATCGGGATCGAATTTTCTTTGGCGCACCTGACCGCCGCCGGCCGCCTGATTCTGGTGGGAGGCTCGCTCCAGGTCGGCAGTGTGTTGCTGCTCGTCTCGACGATTGGCCTCATGATCGGTCTCACGTATGGGCAAGCGATCTTTTGGGGCTGCTTATTGTCCCTGAGCAGCACCGCGATCGTGTTGAAGGCCCTGTCGGACCGCGGAGAAACCGATTCTCCACACGGACGCGTGGCGATCGGCATCCTCATTTTCCAGGATCTGGCGGTCGTGCCGATGATGTTGCTGACGCCCTTGCTCGCAAGCCGATCGGACGGAGCCATCGGCGAGCTGCTCCTGGTCCTGGCGAAATCATCGATTCTGGTCGGCATCATTGTGGCGGGCGCGTGGTTCTTGGTTCCCCGATTGCTGGAGCAGATCGTCAGAAGCCGGAGCCGCGAACTGTTCTTACTGACCATCATCGTTTTGTGCATCGGTATCGGCCTGCTCACCTCGATCAGCGGCCTGTCGCTTGCGCTGGGCGCATTCATTGCCGGACTGGTCATCTCGGAGTCCGAGTACAGCCATCAGGCCATGGCGGAAGTGTTGCCGTTCCGTGACAGCTTCAACAGCCTCTTTTTTGTTTCTATCGGGATGCTCATGGACCTCCGCGTGGTGCTGGACCATCCGGTGCTGGTCCTCGCGTTGGTCGCGGCGGTGCTGATCGGGAAATTCCTGACGGCCAGCGGGGCGGTCTTGGCCGCCGGCCAGTCGGCCCGCACAGCCATCCTGGCCGGGATCGCGATGGCGCAGGTCGGCGAATTCGGATTTATCTTAGCCCAAGAAGGGCAGTCCGCCGGATTACTGACCGACATGGCGTATCAGTTGTTTTTAGCGGTATCCGTACTCACGATGGTCTCGACGCCGTTTCTGATCCAAGCGGCCCCGAAGGTGGCGCGCCGGGCCGAGGCGGTTCAGCGGCTGCGCCATTGGTTTCCCACTCGAACCAAGGGCGAGGGGGACCGAGCCGGCTCGCGCCATCTCCGCGTCAAAGATCACGTGATTGTCATCGGCTATGGATTGAACGGCCGCAATCTGGCGCGCGTGCTCGCAGAAACGGAAATCCCATATGTCGTTCTCGAATTGGATGGGGAGAAGGTCAGGCGCGAATCCAAGAACGGCGTGCCCATTTACTATGGTGATGCCACCAATCCAAGCGTCTTGCGCCACGCTCGCATCGATGATGCGCGTGTCCTGGTGATTGCGATTTCCGATCCCTTTTCCGCGCGGCGCGCCGTCCAGATCGCGAGAGGCCTCCATCCGGGCTTGCATATTATTGTCAGGACGCGCTACCTGCGCGAGCTCGAAGAACTGCACCAACTGGGAGCCGATGAGGTCGTGCCGGAAGAGTTTGAGACGTCCATTGAGATTTTTGCGTTGGTCCTCCGGACCTACAAGATGCCGCAGGACTTTATTGTGCACAAAGCCGAGCAGGTGCGGAGGGAAGGCTATGCCTTGTTGCGGCGGAGCAGCTTGCCGGAATTGGCGCACCATCTTCGAGGGGGGACCTTGACCGATGTGGAAGTCGAAACCTGCCGTATCGAACCTGATTCGCCGTCGATAGGCAAAACGCTGGCGGAAATCTCCCTCCGGCCTCGGACGGGCGCGTCCGTGATTGCCCTGACTCGCGCCGGCGTGACTGAATCGAATCCGCCTGAAAAGACTCTCCTGAGCGCCGGCGATATCATGGTGTTGCTCGGCTCACGTGATCAGATCCAGCGGGCGATCGGACTCCTGGACGGCAGCTAATGAACAACATCCATGGGACGTCCCAGGGAAGGGGCGCGTCCCTGGGAAAAGAGCCGGTCTAGGCTGGCTCAGGGCGGGCGGGTGAAATGACGCCTGGGTGAAATGACGCCTGGGTGGGTGAAGCCGGGAAAGAGCGAGTCCCGGGAGCAAACTCCTCTGCGAGAACGGCAGATCCGCATCTACCTCTCTGGTGTGCCTTGACAAGAAAAAGAACCGCATAATATAGTAACTTTTGGTTGATTTTGCTCTTTCGGTCATCTGGCCTCTGCAGAGATACCCCTCTCAAAAAGGTGACAATATGAACACGACGAAATTGGAACCGGCAGTCGCGCTCGCCGAGTTGCAGGAAACCAAGCCGGATCGGGTGACAATCGTGGTTCTCAGCGGAGACATGGATCGCGTCATGGCGGCTCTTATTATCGCCACCGGTGCAGCGGCCATGGGCATGCAGGTGACGATGTTCTTTACCTTCTGGGGATTGAACGCGATTCGACGACGAGGCGCGCCCAGCTCGGCGAAAGATTGGCTGCGCCGGATGTTCGGGATGTTGAATAAGGGTGGAGCGGACACGCTGCCGCTGTCGAAGTTTCACTTCGGGGGGGTCGGCACTCGCATGATGAAACGCGTGATGCGCGACCATCGCATGCCGGGCATTCCTGAGTTGATTGAAACGGCGCAAGACCTCGGGGTGAAGTTCATCGCCTGCACGACCACGATGGGGCTCATGGGCATTGCGAAAGATACCTTGATCGATGGTGTCGATCAGTTGGCCGGTGTGACGACCTATCTCGCCGAGGCGAGGCAAGGGAGCGTCAATCTGTTTATCTGATAGCGGATCGCGGACAGCGGGTAGCCATAAAGAAGGCTTTAAATTTTTCCATTTTAGCCACCCGCTATGAGCCATGCGCTGTCTGCTCGAAGGAGTTGTATGATTCAAGCCGATGTGAAGCTCGATACGCTCGGATACTTTTGTCCGATGCCGATCATTATGACGTCGAAAAAGATCAAAGAGTTGTCTCCCGGACAGGTTTTAGAAGTTCTCTCCGACGACGAGGGCATCAAAAAAGATATGCCGGCCTGGTGCCAAACGACCGGTCATGAAATGGTCGGCTTAGAGGAAGAAGGGCTCGACAGCAAGCGTATTTACAAGGCGTTCGTGAAAAAAGCGATCCGATAATCGAGAAGTGCTTTTTGGATTGAGCCGGAGGCGGTTTTGCTTCCGGCTCTTTTTTTATCCACAGCCAGCCCCTTGCCTGTCAACAGCTTTCCATCAGGATACCCACAAGATATTGGAGGTAATATGAGAGCGGTATCCAGCATCTTGTACTTTTTGCTTGACACAAATGAAGAGCCTTGTTATAGCCAAGGAGCCTCGATACGTGACGGCAACCCTCTCACCGTGGTGGTTGAGGGATGGCGAAGCGAAGCAACTTCCGGCCAACGATTCAGCGTCTTGTTCGCACGCTTCATCCCACAGC
>JBOHOS010000743.1:0-4291 GCA_050731295.1 Nitrospiraceae bacterium
TGGCGGGGGTGGTGGTGGTGGACAATTACGTGCCCGAGTCGCTGCTGACCAAGTGGGAGGAAATCACCCGCCAATACAGGGAATACACGCAAGTCAAGGCGATGAAAAACCCGATCAAGGCAGGCGCCTATTTGTTCGTCGGGGTCATCACGGTCCTGATTCTCTTTGGCGCGACTTGGTTTGGGTTCTACGTCGCCCGCGGGATCACGGTTCCGATCCAGCGACTCGCGGAGGCCACGGTGGCGATCGCGCGAGGCAATCTCAACGTGAGGATCGCCGCGAAGGGAACCGATGAAATCGGAACCCTGGTGGACTCCTTTAATCGCATGACTCAGGACCTGCGGGTAAGCAAGTCCAAGCTGGAAGAAGTGAACAATTCGCTCCGGCAATCCAACCTGGAGCTGGACGATCGGCGCGCCTATACCGAGGCGGTGGTGGACACGATCGCCGCCGGCGTGCTCTCGATCGACCGGGCCGGCCTCATCACCACGTTCAATCCCTCGGCGGAGCGCATTCTGGGGGTCTGGGGAGATCGGCTTCGCGGCCGGCCCGTCAGCGAGGCGTTCAAAGAGCTTGGGCTGGACCTTTTTCAGACAGCGTACGATCGCATCCTGGCTGATGCGCGGGACAGTCTGTCGCTGGAAGGCCCGATGGAGGTGCAAGGCAAGTTCTTGACGGTCGGCTTGAACCTGTCCCGCATGCGGAACGAAGCGGGCCAGGATCTGGGCTTCGTGTTGGTCTTCGAGGATTTGACCGAGCTGATCAAGGCGCAGAAAGTGGCCGCATGGCAAGAAGTGGCCCGGCGCGTGGCCCATGAAATCAAGAACCCGCTCACGCCCATTCAACTGTCGGCCCAGCGGATGCGCAAGAAGTTTTATGAGAAGGCCCCCGACTTCGAAAGTATTTTCGGCGAGTCCACCGATGTGATCGTCAATGAGGTCAACAGCCTGAAACAGATGGTGGATGAATTTTCAAAGTTCGCGCGGTTGCCCTTGCCCCAGATGGCGCGGCAATCCATCCATGACGTGATTCACGAAGTCGTCGCGCTCTACGGCGGGGCTCACAAAGATATCGAGTTTCTCGTGGACCTGGACGAGGCGCTTCCATTGCTGAACTTCGATCGCGAACAACTGAAGCGGGTCTTCGTCAATCTGTTCGATAATGCCGTCCAGGCGATGAATCAAAAGGGCCGGCTCTGGGTCTCGACCACATACGACACGAAGCGGCACCGCGGGGTGGTGAATGTCGCCGATGAAGGGATGGGCATCAATCCCGAGGATCAGGAACGCTTGTTTGTTCCATACTTTTCGCGTAAGAAGACCGGCACCGGCCTGGGCCTCGCCATTGTCCATCGGATCATCACGGATCACGATGGCCATATCCGAGCCGCTAATAATCAACCCAAGGGCGCGGTCTTCACCTTCGAGTTACCGGTGTAGTGTGCGCACACGAATCGAGAGTCGTCGGAGTAAACGATGGGTGGGGCTTGTGTTCACGAATACTGATGAGCAATTAACGAGGCGCTGATGGCGGAGTCGATTCTGATCGTCGATGACGAAGAGGCGATCCTCAATTCCCTGAGGCCGGTCCTTGAAGACGAGGGATATGAAGTGACGGTGGCCAAGAGCGGCAACGACGCCCTCAAGATGATGGCCTCCGACCCCCCGGACTTATTGTTGCTGGATATCTGGATGCCCGAGATGGACGGACTGGACACCTTGAAGCGCGCGCGGGAACAATCCCCACGCCTTCAAGTGATGATGATGTCGGGGCACGGGTCCATCGAAACCGCGGTGAAAGCCATCAAGCTGGGCGCGTACGATTACATCGAGAAACCGCTCTCGCTGGAAAATGTCACGCTGCGCGTTCGCCACGCCCTTGACCAACATCGATTGGAAAAAGAAAATCTATCCCTGCGCGCGAAGGTGGAGCGGCGCTTCGAGCTGGTCGGCGCCTCGCCGGCCATGCAGCGGCTGCGCCAGTTGATTACGACCGCGGGTCCGACCAACGGGCGCGTGTTGATCTCCGGGGAAAACGGCACGGGCAAGGAATTGGTGGCGCGCGCGATCCATACGCAAAGCCCCCGTCGGGACAAGCCGTTCGTCGCGGTCAATTGCGCGGCGATCCCGGAGAATTTGATCGAAAGCGAGTTGCTGGGCCATGAGCGCGGCGCCTTCACCGGCGCCACGGTGCAGAAGCGCGGGCAATTCGAGCAGGCGGACGGGGGCACGCTCTTTTTGGATGAGATCGGCGACATGAGCCTCAATACCCAGGCCAAGGTGTTGCGGGTGCTGCAGGAGCAGCAATTCACCCGAGTGGGGGGCATCAAGGTCATCAAAGTCGATGTTCGGGTCATTGCGGCCTCCAACAAGAATTTGGGGCAGGAGATAGAAAAGGGGCATTTTCGCGACGACCTATTCTACCGGCTCAACGTGCTGCCGATGGAGGTCCCGCCGCTTCGCGAGCGGCGCGAGGATATCCCGTTGCTGGTCCGTCATTTTCTGCAGGCTCATGCGGAGGAGCAGGGGCTCAAGGTCAAGGACATCACGCCCGAGGCGTTGGACGTGCTGAAGCAGTACGAGTGGCCGGGAAACATTCGAGAGTTGCGCAACCTGATCGAGCGTCTGATGATCATGGTGTCGGGGTCCGTCATCGAGTCCTCGCATGCCGCCATGTTTCTCCAGTCGCGCGGCAGCCTGCCGGTCGGGTTGCCGTCCGGCGCGTCCAACATGACGGTGCTTGCCAGCAAGCAGTATGACTCGCTGCGTGACGCGCGGAACGCCTTCGAACGGGAATACATCGGCCGCAAACTTCGAGAACACAACTGGAACGTCTCCCGCACCGCCGACGACCTGCAAATCGAGCGCAGCCACCTGCACAGAAAAATCAAGCTGCTGAATATCGAATTACGGCCTGAAGGGTGAGGGGAGCAGAGGAAGGGCCGCACTGCTTCCGCTTAAGGCCAGAACCGTTTTGGTCCGCCGTAAGCCTCTCCCGTGCTTGGCAGCGAAACTTGTCCCGTCCCAAGCGTTGCTTGAACGGGACTTCAAACAGTCGCTGCCACCGACCTCCGGTCGGACGCATGCGTTCGGCAACGTCGGAACACAAAACGGCTCTGATGCACGCTCCAGCAGCGCAGCCCTTCCTCTGCGGGAGTGATGGTGAGGCTAAAGAGAAGATAGGGTGTGCCAGGGCTCGACGCTCCCATGCCTCCGGCGCGGCCTGATGAGCTACGCGGGGCGGAAGCCTTCCGAAATTCCCGCGGCCGCGGTCCTTGACCGCGGTGCCTTAGTCAGTTCCGGCTTTCCTTCCCCGCATAGCTCATCAGGCTGTTCGCTCCTCCGGCAAAGTCCGCTCTGAGCCCAGGCACCCCCTCTGGGGTGAGTAGTGTGCGCGGAAATTCCTTCGAAGACTCGGTCAGTTTCCGGTTTCCTTCTCCATGAAAACTCCGTGAAATACAGCCGCTCTCGTTCTTCTTCTGCTTTCGCAACCCTGCCGTCGCCCTGGTTGCATTGTCTTAGATTGGTCGCCTTGTTTTAGATCGGACCAGGTCGTTATACTACCGGCCAGGGCGCCGTACCAAGTGGCAAACGGAACAGTCTGAAAGACGGGATCGTGCGGTTCGAACCACCAGTCGGCGTTTCCATACAGCGTGAGCTCGGTCAATCAGCTTCGATCGCCTGGGCGGGGATATTCGTTCCTTATTGTGCTCATTGAGTCGAGGAGGTTGTAGCATGACAACACCGGTCAGGATGGAAGTCAGCCCTGAGATTATTATCGAAGCTGTTAAGAAAATGAACAAGAAGGAACGGCAATCATTTCTGGAGGACCTTCTTGCGGCAACTTCTCCTGAATATCTTCAAAGCATTCGAGAGGCTCGACGAGATTTCCAGCACGGCAGGGTGAAATCCCATGAACAGGTTTTCGGCCGGTGACGTATCGGTTGATCTATACACACCGGGCGATCAGAGACATTGAAGCGCTCGATCTCAGCATAAGGCAGCGAATTGGAAAGACACTCCTCCGCTACCAAACAGATCCCCTCAAGTACGCTGAGAAGTTGAAGCACTCCGAACTTGGATCTTATCGATTCCGTATCGGTGATTATCGGGTCGTCTTTGACCTGGAGGAAGATGAGATAGTCATCTTGAGACTCGGTCACCGGAGAGAGATTTACAAACGATAACAGCTTACTGTCGGCCGCTCTCTGCACGCTCCAGCAGCCCAGCCCTTCCGCCGTCCTGTCGGGACCGTCGCCTCCGACAAATACCAGTATTTTCCGAGACACAAT
>JBOHOS010000744.1:0-1182 GCA_050731295.1 Nitrospiraceae bacterium
AGCCGGTGATCAAATATGCTGGCATTGAGACTGTTTTTCTCTTGTGAGGATTAGTTTTCTTAAGGACCATTCTTAAAAAACCAACAGAAAGTCACTGTGAGCCGGATACCCCAATCCCCGCATTAGCTCGGATGCGTTTCAGGTCAATCGTGCCGTCGTCGAGAAAATGGTTGTTGTATGCCTGCCAGCGCTCCTGAAACAAACTTCGGTTGTTGATGATGGTGTTATCTTGTGCGCGATGGAAATCGATCCCAACGGGGACGTTTTCCAGCAGATTGTCTTTGAGGGTGATCAGACTGCTTCCCTCATCCAAATAAATGGCCGCCAGGGATGAGAATCCAGCCCAGGCCGAGCGCGCCATATTAAAGACATGATTTTCAATGATGGTCGTTCCGGGCTGTCTTGAGAGCGTATAGATACCCCCTCCATCCGCCAACTGATTCATCACGTTATGAATGCGATTGCGTCGAATCAGATTGTTCTTGAGAGCAGTTTTTTTTAACGTCCATCCCCAGCCGACGCTGATGCCCGTGTAGGGCAAATCCGTCAGTTCATTATGATCAATGACCAGCCCTTCCGTGTAGCCTGCGAAAATTCCGACACTGCTGTGATAGTCGCGACCAGCGCGCTGGATGAAATTGTTCTGAATGATGTTATTCCGACATGTCTCCGAGGGATCGCCTCGACGTTCAGTCAGATTCATGGCAATGGAAATCGCACTGGCTGCAATGTCTTCGAACGTATTGCTCAGAAGGACAGTGTCGCGAACACCTCCCCATAGGGAGACTGCCGTGGCCCCCATATTACGGAACGTGTTGTGCTCGAACCGTAGATTCTCAGCATCCTGAACATGGATGGCAGCCGGTATCTGATAGCCCAGTTGGGTTCCTTTGAAGATGTTATCCGCCTGGTGAGTTGCAAACCCTTCCTCGCTTGGTTCAAGCCAGGTCGAATCCTGAAAAACGAGGTCAACGAAATGAATGTGCTTGATGGGCGCGTCCGGTTTCCCTTGTACCTGAAGCAACCGGACCAGCCGAGGCGCAACAAAGACGATACTCCCAATGTCTTCCTCGCGGCGTGCCTTGTAGAACAGCTCGTGGCTTTCGGATGTGAGAAACCACTCTCCCTCGTCATCCAAGAACTCCAAGGCATTTTCGAAGTAAAAACTCTGATCCTTTATTC
>JBOHOS010000745.1:0-2994 GCA_050731295.1 Nitrospiraceae bacterium
TGCCGAGCTTGCCGGAGCGCGCGATCTCCACCGTGGTCATGTTGGCCTGTTCGAGGTGAAGCCGGTAGGCGATCATGAGTTTGACGTCGGCGCGTTGCGCGGCGCGAATCATCGTTCGGCACTCATGTTCGGTCACGGCCATGGGTTTTTCGCACAGGACGTGGAGACCCGCCCGAGCGGCTCGCGTCGCATATTCACAATGCATGCTGTTGGGGAGCGCGATGTACACCGCATCGACCTGTCCATCCTTCAAGCATCGATCATACTCACGATAGGAATAGGTGTGCTTCACCTTATATTTGGCGCTGAGGTGTGTGAGTTTGGCGGGATCTCCTGAGACCAGCGCGGCAAGTTGCGAATTCTTGGCGGCATGAGCAAAGGCCGGCAACACAGCGACCTGGGCGATGTGGCCCAATCCCACCACGGCGTAACGCACTCTTTTCATCGCGAGGCTCCTTCGATAATTTGCTGATCTGGTGATTGCTTCAGGAAATTTCTCCCACAATCAACAAATCATCAGATCATTAAATCAACAAATCGAAAAGTCTTCCAATCAATAGATCACCAAATCAACAAATAACTTCATCGCCGCCACAAGACACCCCACCCTCCGCCCAAGCGCTCCTTCATCGTTCCGCGCACACAGGACAAGGCCGCGACCATGACTCCAACGGCGACGCTGTGCATGGCGACGCGAAACGGATATCCGAGCGGCAGAGGAGCCATGGCTACCCATAGGCCCAACCCAAGATTGATCCAGCGGACAGATCGCGTCACTTCCGATGTCGCAATCATGGCGAAGCTGAGGATCAGCGGTCCGACGATGTGATCGTTCGTGCGGGCCGGATCGCCGTAATCAAGAACATCAGGCGCGGCCATGAGCCAGACACCGAGTAAGACATTGATGATGTGTGCAAACATCTCTTTAGACAGCCAAAAAAATTGGTGATCTGGTGATTTGCTGATTTGTTGATTAGAGGATTTGGAATTTGTGATTTGCTGATTGGCTCAGGAGATTATTCCCCCAATCAACAAATCATCAGATCAACAAATCAATAAATTCTAGGTCAATCACCAGATCAACAAATTCCAGAGTTGCTCTTGCCATATTCGTACCCATCGTCTGGCATGCCGTCTGCCCTCCAGACTGACGGAAAGCGCGGTTCCGGTGCAGCGGTTATCTCGGGACAGCCTCCAAGTGACGAATTCTTAAGCGCTGCGCAATCCGCATGGGTCGCCGTCTCCATGCCGCCATTGCGCGGTGCGGACACCCTGTCGCGCCGCCAGGACATTTTGTTCGCTGATTGCTCGCGACGGATCGACGATGGAGCACTAGTGGAATGTCGGTTCTTCTGAAACGCATCCACACACTCCGTAAACATTACTGGTTTGTCCCGTCGCTGATGGCCGGGGCAGCCGTCGGGTTGTCATTCCTAATCGTGGCGCTGGACGACGCAGTCAAAGGAAGGATCGAGCCCGTCTGGTGGATGTATAGCGGCGGGCAGCAGGTCGCGCGCCGGGTCCTCTCGGCCATTGCCGCCTCCATGATCGCAATCGTCAGCTTGGCTTTTTCGATCACGATGATGGTGATCACCTTTCTCTCGCAGCACTACGGCGCGCGGGTGCTGCGCAACTTCAGACGCGACCCGAAGAGCCAGCTCGTACTCGGCGCCTTCATTGCGACATTCCTGTACACCTTGCTCGTGTTGCGGACTGTGCACGCCGCGCCGGACGAAGCATCTCTGCCCCGCATCGCCGTGACGCTGGCCATCATGCTGGCGCTGGCGAGCTTCGGTGTCCTGATCTATTTTCTGTATCATGTCGCGGAATTCATCGAGGCGCCGAATATCATCGCCGCGGTAAGCCGCGATCTGGAGGGGGTCATCGGCCGCCTCACTTCAAAGGATAACGCCATAGAGACTATCGGCCTTCCGGCGGAATTCGAGCGCCGGGCCCGGTCCGTTTCCTGCGCGGAGAGCGGCTATCTTCAGGAGGTGGACGAGGACAGCCTCATGGCGCTCTGCCGAAAGCACGACGTCCTGATTCGTCTGAAGCACAATCCCGGCGCGTTCCTCCTCCGTGGAGATATCCTGGCCGACGCGTGGCCCGAGCCGCGCGTGGATGTAGCGCTGAACCGGCGCCTTCGGAAAGCGTTCATCATCGGAACCCAGCGAACGATCGAACAAGACGTCGAGTTCGCCGTCAATCAACTGGTGCAGGTGGCCATTCGGGCGCTTTCCCCCGGCCACAACGACACCTTTACCGCCATGCTGTGCCTCGACCGGCTTGGCGCAGCGCTCTGCCTGTTCGCTGATGGCTCCCCCCTGAATGCCTATCGGCATGACCGCGACCGCAAACTCCGCATCATTGCCCGGCCCATCACGTTCGGCGAACTGGTGGAGTGCGCGTTCGGGCAGATCCGGGAATTCGGTCGCAAGAGCACGGCGGTCAGGATGCGCCTGTTGCAGACCCTGGAGACGGTGGCCCTCCATACGCGCCGGGAGGAAGACCGCGTCGCCCTGCTCCGCCAAGCCGTCATCATCGTGCGAGGGGGGCGAGGCGGCCTGTCCGAGGAATCGGACCGACAAAGAGTCAAGAAGCAGTTTCAGGCCGTGGTCCAAACGATCCGGACCGAGACCGCACCGCAAGCCGGCCCCCCGCGCGGCGACAGGCCGGCGGGCTCGAACTGAACGCCTCGCATCATCGCGACGCTGCAACCCGCGTCATCCATATTTCAGTTTCAGCGCCAGATTGGCGCAGGCCAGAAGTAGAGTGACGGCATTCGCGATGATGATGGGCGGCGAATCGATGAAAACGCCGTAGATCAGCCAGAGCAGGACACCGGTGGCGAATGAGGCCAGCATCCCCAGGGAGAGATCCTTGGCCGATTTCGACTTCCAGGTCTTCAGGACTTGAGGGGAGAAACACGATCGTCGTCAGCGCGCCTGCCAGCATCCCCAAAGCCGTCGTGAGCCCGTCCATGCAAATTATTCC
>JBOHOS010000746.1:0-2379 GCA_050731295.1 Nitrospiraceae bacterium
AGGTTTCCTGAAGCGATGTGCTGACCGGCAACTGCTCATGGACGGTGAAGATTTCCCACTGATTCCCGTCCGGATCGGTAAACCACACCTTATCCTGCCGCGCGAAGCAGCACTCGATGTTGTCCTCGACCTTCTCGACAATCCCATGCTCACGCAGGCGCCGTTCCCACCCGCAGACCTCACCCGGATAATCGACCTCAATGCCCAAATGATTCACCGCACTGAGCGCACTGGGAAGAGCCGCGTCTTGGCGCGGCTGGGGCGGGCGGGTGCCATCGGGTGACGACACCAGAGAAAAGTTCAGCGGCGGCGTGGTCAGGTCAAACTTGGCATAGTCCACCGTCTGTTTCTGGGGCATCACGCCAAAGACCTTCCGATAGAACTCGACCGAGGCGGGCACATCACGGACGTTGAGAGAAATATGGGGTCTCATAGGGCGTCTCCTTTCTATTTTTTAATGGAGGATTATCTTCCACTCACACCTATAGACGGAGGACCCCCCAAAAGGACGCAACAATTCTCAACCCATGGAAACACCCCGTGGATAGCGCACGCCTCGCCCCGCTTTGAGAAGCGAGATGGTCACCCCTGAACTGGCTCCATCTTCTTCACCCGCGCCACCTTGCCGACTCCATGTTCTATCTGTCTTCTCGCTGGGACAGCAGGTATACTCGCGCTCGCGGAAACAGGGATGCACACGCCACCAGGAGATGTCGCTATGACTAGATTGAATGATGTGGCTCGGCTGATCTCTATGGTGTTCTTCGTGATCTTGCTGGAAGGAAATGGGTACGCGACGGCCGGCGAATCTCCGAAGTCCTCCGGTGAGTCCCATATGAAGGTGCAAGGTGAGATCACCGAGATCCGGTCGGGGCAGATCGTTGTAAAAACCGCCGTCGCCCGATATACACTCAGTCGAAAAACGGCCCCGTTGAATGCCAAGGTGGGCGACAAAGTTACGCTGTGGGTGAGTCACAATCATGCCGTGATCGACCACCATCCCCAAGACACTGACCGGCGGCATCGATTCATTACGGGAACACTTCTCTACGCGGGGGAGGCTCACAACGAGATTAAACTCTGGACCCCCGAGGGAAATACCGTCTATCCGCTGGAGGACCACGCGGTCAAAACGAGAAGTCTAGCAGAAGGGACGATGGTGACCGTGGAGCTGAATGAAGCCGGCAAAGTGATTGATCTTCATCCCGTGGAGGATGAAGTGGCGTTCTGCGACAAGCGCCACCACTGTAAGGTGCTGCTCCATGGCAAAGTGACAGAGATCCGATCCGGCATGATCTTCATCCAGACTCCGGCGGTCGAATATGAACTTTTAGCAAGTGTCGCACCTCGTGACGCGGCGCCGGGCGATGAGGTGACAATCTGGGTGAATGATGACAGTGTCGTTCTGGAGCCCCATCGGAAAGGGGAGGCGACACACCATCGCTTCATCACCGGAAAATTGACGTATGCGGGAAAAACGAAGAAGGAGATCAAGCTCTGGACGCCTGAGGGAGAAAAGACCTTTACTCTCGATCACCTCGAGGTCAAGGCAAGCCGCGTCCAAGAAAGACGCCTCGTGACTGTAGAGGTCAATGAGGCCGGTACGGTCATTGATGTCTGGGAATCCTCGTAAGCAAGACCTTCTTCATTGAGGCCACTCGCGTCCGTGTCGAGTTGTCATAGTTGTGTTTTCTCTCGATTGCGGAACGCGGTGATTGTCAAAGTTCTGTCGATGACGCGGCGGGGATTCTGAAGAATGGTCCCTATGGCAAATTCGATCACGCGCATCACAGCGCGTTCCGGAATTTCATTCTCCTGTGGGCGCATGCCAAGCAGAGCAAGGTCGCTCAGATCCATGACGACGACCACGTCGCCCCGCGCGTTATCGAATGAGTCGGCCGGACGCCCCCGCTCTACTGTGCTTCAATCGCGGTGCTCTCAGGCCTCTGGGCGAGTGGGAGCGGCCTTGTGCTGCGCCGTCATCGTTGTGGTGGAAATGGTCCGGGACGGGGTGGGTTGCGACGCCCCGATGGTGGTTTGAATTGAAGGCCGGCCTATCCGGTGGGGCAGTAGCGAGCCGGCGATCATGCCGGCCCCGGCCGTCAGGAAGCCGACGAGCTGCGGCGGCCACACGGTGTCGTCCGGTCCAAAGGCTTCGAGCCCAATCCACGTGGTGAGGCCAGCCGTGATGGAGAACAGCGCGCCTTGCGTATTGGCGGACTTCCAGTACAGCCCCGCGAACAGCGGTATGAAGGCGGCGACCAGCGTGACCTTGTAGGAACTTTCCACCATCTTAAAGATACTCGCCTCGGAATTGAGCGCAAACGCCAGCACCACGCCGGCGAAGCAGACCAGCACCATGCGCATGGTGCGAAGGAA
>JBOHOS010000747.1:0-7035 GCA_050731295.1 Nitrospiraceae bacterium
ACTTCGGCCACATCACGAACATAGACGGGAGTGCCATGGACTTCCTTGACGACGATATTTTCAATATCTCCCGTCGTCTTGATCAGGCCCACGCCCCGCACGATATATTTTTCCGCATGCTTTTCGAGGATATTCCCGCCGGCGTTGGCATTGTTCTTCGCGACGGCCTCAAATACATCATGGAGCGCCAGGTCGTATTTGCGCAGCAAGCCAGGCTCCACCATCACCTGGTACTGTTTGACGAACCCGCCCAGCGAATTGACATCCACAACGTCCGGCAAGCCCTTGAGCAGAGGACGGATCACCCAATCCTCGAGCGTCCGCCGCTCCATGAGCTCCGATTCAGTCATTACGTGGCCTTCGGCATTGTCCTCAGGACCTTCCAAATAGAATTGGTACACCTCGCCGAGTCCGGTGGTATTGGGCACGAGCTGCGAGACCGACCCCGGCGGCAACAGCTCTTGGACTTCCAGGACCCGCTCAAGCACCACTTGGCGAGCCAAATAGATGTCGATGTCGTCGCGAAACACCACAGTGATCATCGAGAGGCCGACTTTGGAGAACGACCGGATGTCGGTCAGTCCTGGCGCGCCGGTCAACTGCAGTTCGATGGGAAAGGTCACAAACCGCTCGATTTCGGCAGGGGACAAGCCGGGAACTTTCGTCACGACCTGGACCAAGACGGTCGTCACGTCCGGAAAGGCGTCGATGGCGATCGTCTTGAACGCATAGATCCCGCCGGCGACAAGCACGCAGGCGAGGGTGACGACGAGAACCCGCTGGCGGAGGGACAGTTCGAGGAGAGACGTGAGCATCAGATCAGATTTGTTCTCCGAGCAGTTCTGACTTGAGAACAAACGCGCCTTGGGTCACGATTGTTTCTCCTTCTTTGAGGCCGTCGAGAATTTTGACCCCGTCTCCGTTGGATTGGCCGAGCTTGACGTCGCGGACTTCAAATGACTGAGCATCACGCTGCACGAACACAAATCTCCGGTCCCGTTCGCGCTGGACCGAGGACTCTGGCACGACCAGGACGTTTGTCTCGGGAGCGGAATACACCCTGATCGTGGCATACATCTCGGGCTTCAGCCTCCGATCGGGATTTTGCAGCTCGATCCGGAGCCGCATCGTTCGGGTGCCGATATCGAGCACGTCGCCCACATAGGTGATCTTTCCATGAAACACCTGATCCGGATACGTGGTGAGCAGAATCTCGATGATCTGGCCATGCTTCGATTGATCCTGATGGATGTACGGAATGTCTTTCTCCGGGATGTTGGCGATCACCCAGACTTCCGATAGATCGGCGACTACAAACAGCTTTTCGATCGTCTCGACGACCTCCCCCTTGGTGAGGTTGCGCACAATGATTCGGCCGTCAAACGGGGCCACGATCGGCACATGGGACTGGATCGTCTGCTCGCGATCCAACCGATTAATTTGCTCGTCGCTCATCCCAAGCAATCGCAACCGGTCCTGTGACTCACGTTTCTCCGCCCGGATGCTGATCATTTCCCCCTCGCGGCGCTGCATTTCCGCCAGTCCGATGACCTTCTCCTCGAGAAGAGACTGGGCGCGCTTAAATGCCCGCTCGGCCACGTAGAGTTTCGCCACCGCTTTGAGGTAGCCGGACTGGGCCAGACCGAGCTCGCTGCTATAGAGGATGGCCAGCAGCGCCCCGGCTTTGACCTCCTGTCCGAGATCCACATAGACATCCACCACGCGGCCACGAACGAGCGTGGTGATCTCGGCCACCGCATGCTGATTCGGCACCACCGTGCCGGGGAAATCGCGAAACGTCCGGAAATCCACGCGGGCCACCGGTTTGACCTCAATGCCGCCGCGTGTTATTTCCTCCGGTGTCATTCGCACGAGCCCCGCCTTCGCGTCGACCTGGACCGCCGGCTTGGCGCCGGTCGCGTCATCAGGAGCCGGATCGCACCCGACCAGGACGCCGGAGATCACGAGGATGAAGAGACCGGCAAGAATATTGGACGCAGGACAGTCCCCTATCATGCGGCCGGTCTGATGCCGAGCATTCTCACGCATTCTCATTCTCACTCACGCGAACGTTATAGCAGACCGCCTACCGCGCGCTCAAGCCGGGCGAGGGAAACCGACAGCTCGTACCGGGCCTGCGCATAGTCAAAGAAAATCTGCCGCAGCACCCGCTGCGCGTCCAGGACCTCGAGCAGGCTCGATTCACCTTGCTGAAAACTGAACTGCGCAATGCGTAGCGCTTCCTGCGATTGTTTGAGCAGGCCTTTTTCGAACACGTCGATCAATTCCGCGGTCGTCAACGAGTCCTGAAAATGTTGGTTGACCTCTCTCAATAAATTATTGCGCGCGCGCAGCAGCTCAGCCTCTTCCCGGCGCTTCGTCCCAAACGCCTCGGTAATTTCTCCCTGCCGGCGATACCAAATCGGCGTCGGCACGCTGATTCCCGCCGTCACGGCCTCGCGCCCGATTTCCCGCCAATAGGCGCCGTTCACCGTCACATTCGGCACACGCGCTTGGCGCTGGAATTCGATGCTCTGGCTCGCTTGCTCGACCAATCTGGTGATGCGCTGGATCGTCGGATGCTGCTCGACCGCTCGCCGAGCCAGATTGTCGAGCTTGAGTCCTCGCGGCAATCGTTCGAAATCACCGTTGATCATATACCCGGCTCCGAGCGCTCCCACGGTCAGCGTATCCAGCACCACTCGGGTCACGCGCACCGTGTTATCCGCGCGGGTCACGACCTGGTTCGCTTTGAGCACCTCCACTTCGGCCTTGATCGCTTCGAACTGCGGCGCTTCCCCCAACCGGACACGGGCATTCACGATCCGCTGCACGTCCTGGACGATGGCTAAGTTCTGCCGGGCGATATCAGCGTCCCGCTGGGCAACGAGAAGCTCGTAGAACGCGATTTTGACTTCGGCGATCAAATTCAGTCGCGTTTCCTGCAATCCTACGGTCGCCCCCTCCAGTCCCGCGTCAGCGGCGCGCTTGCGAGCGGCGCGCTTGGCCGGCCATTCCAGCGGCTGCCCTAACATAACGTTGTATTCGGTGATCCCGCTGGGGGGCTGCTCTTCAATCGCGATCACAGCAGTTCGTCCGGCGTCTCGCAATGTCCCGCGTCCGGTAAAGCCGGTAATCGACGGATTTGGATAAGCCCCGGCCGTGATCCGCTGGCCTCGACTTTGCTCGATGGCAGCCTCGGCTCCGGCGACGGTCGGATTGCGAGCCAAGGCCAGATCGATGACCTGGTCAATTTCGTAGGATGCTGTCGCAGGTCCCGCCGCCAGGACGCTCGTTGGGAGCACCAGTACAGAGATCGCCGCACTGATTCGCATCGGCAGCAAAAACCAGCGTTGTCTTGACATAGTTTCCTCTCTTTTGTTCAAAAAAACATCCCCAAAATTACAGGGAGTCATACAACGATGCAAGTCCCAGTCCTACACAATCCTTCCGACATCACGCCATATTGTTTGTTCACCTTCCACAGAGCCGCCATGCCCTCCTCCTATGAGGCTTTCGCACAGTGCACGCTGTGCGAAAATGCGCGTCATGGAACGTGGGGTCAGAGTCTCAATGTGAATATCATGTGTCTTCAGATACCCGCGATAGCGGCGATAGGTTTCGACCTCGCTGCGGGTGGGACGGCGATCTGTACAAAGGTAAAGCGCCCTCGATACTGCGGATAGCGCGGGGAAAAAATTACCCAGCTCGACGCCAAGACCGAACCGCACACCGGGCAGACACCGAACCACCGCCGCGTGGCCGCGATCGCCTGCTTCAACTGGGTTGTTGTCCCGTCTTCAGAGAAGCATCATAGTCCACACTGATGACACGCGCCGTCAGTCGGGTTCTGTGTGCCTTGTAGTCAATCGTCTGACCCATCGGATCGACCGTGGCACTCAAGAGGTGAGCGGGGCAGTCGGCAAAGGCTCGGCCGGATCCTCGTTTGAAGCACCAGGCTATCGCGCGCGAGCCGCGCACTGACGACCTCTTTCTTCTCAGGTAGGATACGGAACACATCGATTCCCTGCCAGGGGATGGGCCAGAGGAGCGCGACCGTTACCGCTGACGCCGCGTCCTTGATCGAACGCGGAAGGAGGCCCAACTGAAAATTATGAGCCCATACCGATCCGGCCGTCTCCGAATCTCGTCAAGGACCGCCTCGGCGAATCGGGCGTTCAGCGCTTGGCAGGTTTTCCGGCGGGGCATTCGACGGTGACCGGGTCCAGTCTGCATTATGACTCCCTCACCGCACAACCGATGTTACCGGAGGGTTGGGCCTGGAATCATTCCTTGCCGCTCCTACCCGTACCCCGGTCTTCCCATCGAAGACATGCGGGACGGCATCCCTGAACGATAGGATCACGCGATCTCCCGGTCTTGGGTTGAACCCGCTGCCGGCCAGGCCGACGACGGTCACCACATCGGCCGCCTCATTCGGTGCGGCCGCTTCCCCGGACACGTGCCGGCCGGTTGGTTCGACTTCACAGGTCACCCAGATCTGACCGCCGGCGGGTTCGATCAGTCGAACGATGGCAACAAGGCCGTCCTTGCCGATCGCGCGCTCATCTTCCCGCATCGCACCGGGCCTTTTCACCGGCTCGACGCGAAGATGTTCGGGCCGGATGCCCAGCGTCACCGCGTCGTGCCGATCGCCCGCTTCCGGAGCGATCGGCAATCGAATCGAGCCGGTCACGGCTTCTCCATCTTCAATGCGAGCCGCAAAGGTATTCATGGAAGGATGTCCGATGAATCCGGCCACGAACACATTCGCCGGCGTGTCATACAGGTCTTGCGGCGCCCCGACCTGCTGAATCCGTCCATGATCCAGCACCGCCAGGCGATCGGCCATGGTCATGGCCTCCGTCTGGTCGTGCGTGACGTAGATCATGGTGATCCTCAATTCATCATGGAGCCGGCGCAATTCAGCCCGCATCCCCGCCCTAAGTTGCGCATCCAGATTCGAGAGCGGCTCATCCAGCAGGAAGACGCTCGGCTTTCGAATCAAGGCCCGTCCCAGAGCCACGCGTTGGCGCTGCCCGCCGGACAGTTCGCGGGGCCGGCGCTGAAGAAGCGAGGCCAGCCCCAGCAGGGTTGCGACGCGACGGACCTCGCGCTCGATAGTCGTTCGATCGAACCCAGCCGTGCGCGGACCCACGCGGAGAGGAAACGCCAGATTCTCAGCCACCGTCATATGCGGATAGAGCGCATAACTTTGGAACACCAGCGCGATATCCCGCTCGCGCGGGGCCAGACCTGTGACATCGCGCCCGTCGAACAGAATCCGCCCGGCCGTCGGCGTATCCAGTCCGGCGATCACATGAAGGAGCGTCGATTTTCCGCACCCCGACGGCCCGACCAGCGTAAAAAATTCCCCGTCCCGGATGGTCAAGCTCAGGTCGGGGATCACCACCGTCGACCCAATGCGCTTGTGCAGTCCTTCCAACCGAACTTCAGCCATTCTTTTGTCTCACTGGCCTCTCGCCTGCCTTATCCTTTCACACTTCCGGCGGTGAGCCCCGCGATGATCTGCTTCTGAAAGAGAATCGCCAATAGCACCACCGGCGCCGTCACGATCATGGTTGCTGCCGCCATATCACCCCAGGGCACTTCATGAAGGCCGGGAAACAGCGCTATCGCGACCGGGGCCGTGCGCGATTGCTCGGTCGCCGTCAGTGTCAAGGCGAACAAAAATTCGTTCCAGGAAAAAATAAACACGAGCAGCGCCGCCACCGCTAGGCCGGGGACTGCAGGCGGCAGTATCACCGAGACCAGCGCGCGCAAGGGACTACAACCATCCACGCGAGCGGCCCAGTACAGCTCCACCGGCACCTGACGAAAAAAACTCGTCAACACCCAGATGGCCAGCGGCAGCGCGTAGGCGGTGTGGATCAAGATCAACGCTAAAAGGGTGTCGCGCAGGCCCAGCATTCGGGCCAGCAGGTAGACGGGGCTGAGAGAGGCAATCGGGGGAAACATCGAGACAGACAAGATCAGCGCCATGATTCCCGCCCTTCCTCGAATCGGAAGCCGGGCCAGGCCGAACGCGCACAGCGTCCCGATGACGATGGCCCCGCCGGTCGTGCTGGCCGCCACGATGAAGCTGTTGCGTAACTCGTGGCCGAGCGAGGAGCGGACGAGGACGCGGCGGTAGTGCTCGCCGGTCGGCGGGTTCGGCAGCAGCGGCGGGAGACGGACCAGCGCGGATTCTTGCTTGAACGAGCTGAGCGCTTGCCAGGCGACGGGGCCGAGGCAGAAGACCGCGACGATCCCGATAACCAGGGTCCGCCCGGATGCGCGGATCATGAGGAGACCTTCTGAAGCTGGCGCCGCATCATGAACAGGTAGACGGCCGTGATGCCGAGCATCAGCAGGAACATCGTTGAAGCCAGGGCTGCCCCGTACCCGAATTGCAAACTCTGGAAGAGGGTTTTGTACGCGTAGATGGACAGCGTTTCCGTGCTGTTGCCGGGACCGCCCCCCGTCAACACATAGACGGCGTCGAACACCCGAAACGCGTCCATCGTTCGAAACGCCAGCACGATGAGCAGAACCGGCATCAGGAGCGGCAGCGTCACATGACGAAATGTCGCCCACCTGCCGGCGCCGTCGACGCGGGCGGCCAAATACAGGTCACGCGGAATGGTCTGAAGACCGGCAAGCAGAAGCAGCGCGGCAAAGGGCGTCGCCTTCCACACATCCATCACAATGGCGGCGTGAATCGCCCAGGCCGGTGACCCCAGCCAATTGATCGGTTCGTCGATGAGCCCGGCGGACCGTAACAGATAATTGAGGAGTCCGTACTCCGAATGATAGAGCCACTCCCACATTCGGGCCGACACCACGGTTGGAATGGCCCATGGCACCAGCATCACGACGCGATTCCAGGCGCTCCTCCCGCCGGTCCGGCGCAACTCTGACTCGGGCGCGGACCAGGCGCCGTCCATCAACAGCGCGATTGCGAGGCCCAAGACGAGTTCCGCGAATACCGACACGGCGGTGAAATACACGGTCGTTCCGCACGCCGCCCAGAAC
>JBOHOS010000748.1:0-7378 GCA_050731295.1 Nitrospiraceae bacterium
CTGGCGGCACAGTTTGCCGCAGCGTTGGGACTCCCGCACAACTCCGTCGAATCGGTCTCAGCGGCCCGCAACAAGCACCGCATGCGGGAAAGCCTGCATGCGCGCGGCGTGCCGGTGCCGCGCTTTCTTCGGTGTTCCATCTTCGATGATCCCGCGGCGTTTGGCAGCACCCTGGCCTACCCTTGCGTCGTCAAGCCCTTGGTGCTGTCCGCGAGCTGCGGCGTCATCCGGGTGAATACTCCGGCGGAATTCACGGCCGCGTTTCGGCGGGTGACTGCGATCCTTCAGAAGCTGGGAATGACCGAGGTCAGCGAAGCCGGGCGTCAACTCCTCGTGGAAGAGTTCGTGCCTGGACAGGAGGTGGCGCTGGAGGGGATCTTGACTAACGGATCGCTCCGCGTGCTGGCCCTCTTCGACAAACCCGATCCGCTTAACGGACCGTTCTTTGAAGAAACGATTTACGTGACCCCGTCCCGCCTCGCGCCTGCGATCCAACGGGAGATCGCGGTCTGCGCAGAGAAGGCCGCCCGCGCACTCGGGTTGCGGGAAGGCCCCATTCATGGTGAATTCCGGACCAATGACCAGGGGGTGTGGGCGATCGAGCTCGCCGCGCGCTCCATCGGCGGCCGATGTTCGCGCACGCTTCACTTTGCCGCCGGCAAGTCGCTGGAGGAATTGATCCTGCGCCACGCCTTTCGCATGGATCTGCCCTCGTTCGAACGCGAAGGCGGCGCGGCGGGGGTGATGATGGTACCGATCCCGAAAGCCGGCGTGCTGCATGCGGTCACTGGTGAAGAGGAGGCCGGGAAGGTGCCGGGGATTGAGGAAGTGACCGTCACGGCAAAGCCGGGAGACGAGCTGGTTCCGCTTCCGGAAGGGATACGTTACCTGGGATTCATGATTGCTCGGGCGGGGACACCGGCCGGCGTGGAGGCGGCGCTTCGACAGGCGCACAGCCGATTGACGTTCGCCATCGACGATCCACACGAGAAGCCAGACCGGACACCGGACGATCGCGCGAGCAGCGTTCGATCGATTCGGTTCTAAGGGAATCAGGACGGCCGGCTTCGAAGCTCGCTCGCCATCTTCTTTGTCCACGCCTCAAGACTGTTTCCTTGGGCCGCGACATCCGCCAGACCGGTCAGGTCATGCACCCACACGCCTTGGACCTCTTCGCCGCTTTCCGTGATCGCACCCTTGATGGTCTCGATCTCCTTGTCGAACCGCTCGGGCTTCTGCTCCAAAATGCGGCGGATGCTCCACTTCGTTGCGGGATTTCCCTCCTCATCCAGGGTGCACCCATAGTGCACCAGGTCGAGCTTGCCCGTATCCTGACTCTTGGCGAGCATGCGATAGATCGATCCCTTGTTCGACTGGATGAGCGCCGCCTTGTACAGGCGCTCGCCTTTTGCCGGATCAACCTCCAACTTCGTGATATCTTCGATAGCCCTCGCAGCAACTTCGGGCGCCGGACTGGCTTCTCCCATGGCGGCCTCCTGACTCAGAGTGTGAAACGATGAGCCGAGTCTAACAGAGCCCTCTCTGAAGGGGCAAGGGCTGTTCGCGCCCCGCCGTTTCCTGCTATCCTGGCGGGTAAAGAATTTCCGGCCGTCTCATCGTGATTCGACGAAAGGAACACGCCATGATGAAAGCAATGTGGAATGGAGCGATGTTGGCCGAAAGCGATCGGTGTGAACTCGTCGAAGGCAATTACTATTTCCCGCCCGAGTCCATTCAGCGCCGGCATTTCAAGGAGAGCGCGACTCATACGGCCTGCCCCTGGAAAGGCCAAGCGAGCTATTACACCATTGAGGTCGGCGGAAAATCGAACCCGGACGCCGCGTGGTACTATCCGGACCCAAAGGAAGCCGCCAAGAACATCAAAGGCTATGTGGCGTTTTGGAAAGGGGTGGAAGTAAGGTAGCCTCGGCTTGGAAAGGAGATGTGGCAGACCCGACGCTCCCGCACCGGCTGCGGCACCCCTTCCGCGGCTATCCGATGCGGAAACCCTTCCGGTATTCCCGCGGCCACGGTCTTCGACCGTGGTACCTTGGTCAGTACCGGCTTTCCGCATCGGAAGCCGGGTGGGGACCCCGCCGCTCCGGCGAAGTTCGCTCTGGGCTTTGCCACATCACGCTAGCCGAGGCATTTTGTAAGTGTACGGGTGTGAGAAATGACGGGAAAGGCAGCCTGAGGTTGGGGAATGGAGGACAACTCGGGCTTCAAGTATGCCTTGAGGACACAGGTCAATTTCAAGGATGCCCTCTCTGGTAAGATTCAGTTTTTTGATCGCCATTTTCACTTCAAGCAATATGCTGTGCAGTGACGGTGCAGGATACCTTTACATACCAGGCGAGTCAATTTACTGAAGTATTTTAAAGTCTTGCGATTTTTCTGAGGAAGAGCAGTGAAGCGTTTAGCCGAAAAAGTCGCGATTGTCACCGGCAGCAGCAGCGGGATCGGAAAGGCGATCGCGCTCGCGTTCGCTCGGGAAGGGGCGCGAGTGGTCGTGGCCGCGAGACGGCAGCCCTTGTGCGAGCAGGTGGTGTCGAAGATTCGACAGGCCGGCGGGGAGGCCGTTTCGATTCCGACCGATGTGACGAATGAGTTACAAGTGGACCGGCTGATCTCGGAAACTGTCCGGCAGTTCGGACGGCTGGACATTCTGATCAACAACGCGGGCATCGGCGGCGGAGGGCGCATTGCCGAGGCCACGACGAAGGCCTTTGACGAAGTCATGTTCACGAATCTCCGAGGGACATTTCTCTGCTCGCGGGCCGGGCTCCGCGAGATGACAAAGGGGGGCGGCGGAGTCATTATCAACATGTCCAGTGTCGCCGGCATTCAGGGGTGGGCAGGAACAGGCATCTACAGCGCCTCGAAGCACGGCATCATGGGATTAACCAAAGCCATGGCGGATGAAGGCCGAGGCCATAACATTAAAGTCTGCGCGATCTGTCCCGGCGGCGTGGCTGATGAGCTGGTGGATGCCTCGCCGGATGAAATTAAACGGAGCGGCGCGATCAGTCCGTTCGATGTGGCCGAGACGGCGGTCTATCTATCGACACTGGGCCCAAATGCCATCGTGCAACAAGTCATCATCGACCGGCTGCACGCCGACTGGTAAGCGAGAGAAGAAACAATGGTGACGCCGGGGCGGTACCGGCATTATAAAGGCAAGGAGTAAGAGGTGATCGGTTGCGCGCGGCATACCGAGACGGAGGAAGAGTTTGTCGTCTATAGGGCTCTCTACGGCACGTACGGCCTATGGGTCCGACCGGCGGCTTTGTTTTTGGAGCCTGTGCAGGTGGATGGGAAGCCGGTGGCGCGATTTACCTTGATGCAGGAGGCGAAGCACGCATGAGTCTTGACTGGCAACGCGGGGTCAAACGTTTACTGATCGCCTTGATCATCAGTCCAATTATCCTCGCCGCTCTGTACCTCCTGATCGTATTCAACTGGAGCTTTTCCGATGGCGAGCGAGCCGGCTATCTGCAGAAACTCTCGCACAAGGGATGGATCTGCAAAACGTACGAAGGCGAGCTCGCGATGACGACGGTGCCCGGCCTCGCGCCGGTCATTTGGAACTTCAGCGTGTGGGACGAGACTGTGGCGACGAAGATAAACGGCTTGCTCGGCAAGAGGATTGTTCTCCATTATAAGGAATACCGGGGCCTGCCGACCGACTGTTTCGGCACCACCGATTATTTCGTCGATCAAGTGGAAACGGCCGCTGAATAGATCTATGTCGCTCGAACGATCTTCCCAATCACCCGGCGGATATCAGATCACGCATCGCCGTTGGGGCGTCTTTCAAGGAACCGCCGCGGGACTGGCCTGTTGGCACCCGTCCTCCGGCGTGCCTGAATACGGCCTCTGCCGGTTTTCAACGACGGCAAAGGCCCAAGCCTACATTGACTTTCTCTGTTCTCCGGCCTGCGAGGAGCCGTTGGATCGGGCCGATCTGTTGATTGAAGCCTTCGACCGGGCGCAACATGACCGCTTGATCAGCGATCATCCGCTTTCGTCGGCGTGGGAACTTCCGACATAATCACGGCTGAACGTCCTGCGCCATCTTCCGGTGCAGACGGGACGCCACCTTGATGATCGTCAGGAAACCTGCTAGTGATCATCGTCAGCGAAAGGGCCCGATGGTCAATTTGCAGCAGAGCGCCTTCATCGCGAGAGCCGTTGGCGTCGTCTCGATTGCGCTCGGCTTCATCTTCGGCATGTATGGATTGGACCACCCGGAGTCGATCTGGTTGAAGACGGCCTTGGGCTTGACGGCGACCGGCATGATCGCGCAAGGGTATGCCCTGTATTGTTCGATCCGGCGAGCCAGAGGCTCTCCCCGCTCGCCGAATGAGTAATCCTCGACGGGGACCCCTATGAAGTATTGCTGCCAGTGCGGAGCCTCGGTCTCGCTCAAAGTGCCGGCCGGCGATCTTCTGCCTCGCTTCGTCTGCGATACGTGCGACACCATCCATTATCAGAACCCCAAAATCGTCGTGGGGTGCCTGCCCGAATGGGAAGACCAGATTCTCTTGTGCCGCCGCGCGATCGATCCGCGGATCGGCTTCTGGACGTTTCCGGCGGGGTTCATGGAAAAAGGCGAAAGCGCGGAGCAGGCGGCCGCCCGGGAGACGCTGGAAGAGGCTCAGGCCGATGTGGAGATCACGTCCCTCTATGGAGTCTTTAGCTTGCCGCATATCAGCCAGGTCTATCTGGTGTTTCGCGGCGTGTTGCGCCGACCCGCCTTCGGCGCCGGCAGCGAGAGTCTGGAAACCCAGCTCTTTCTTCCCGACAAGATTCCGTGGGACGCGTTAGCCTTTCCCGTGATCCGGCATACCCTCACCCGGTACGTATCGGACAAGAGCCAAGGCAAATTTGAAGTCCAGCTCGGCGTCATCGCTCCGCCATCACGATAGTCATCGGAGTGAGTGGCTTATCGATTCCGCCTCGCGACAGCCGGTCATCGGCGCCGGTGAGAAGGTCCCGCTAAAACTGAACATCTGGTATCTTTTGAGTGCATGACACGCGCCTCACGCAGTCTCATCGCGGTCATCGGTCTGTGGTTCGCCGTCATCGCACCCGTCGCCGCCCAGGAAGAAGCCGTCATCACGCCAGACGCGCGTCCCTATTCGCTGACTGTCGGGGTGCGGGAATGGATCAGCCAGGGACGGAGCGCTCACAACATCGGCGGCACGACGAACGTCGCGTCAGAACTGAGCTGGCGGGGGTTGAACATTCCCATCACGCAGGTGCACGCCGATCTGGTCGTGTTGAATCGTCTCGTGGGCAACGTGGAGATCGGCTATGGTTCTCGGAGCCATGGCACCTTGCTGGACCAGGACTGGTCCGGGAATAACCGGACGGATAAGTTTTCAGAAACGCTGTCGGACGTCAGCGGCGGCAGCGTGCTCACCATTTCACTGACGACCGGCCTGCGCCTGCTGGCCTGGAACGTTCAGGATAATCCGGTGCTCGGAGGAGTCGACGCGCTGGTCGGCTATCAATATTGGCGAGAACGGTACGAGGCGAGCGGCGTTCAAAATCTGTTGACCGGCGCCTCGTCCTTCAACGGAGTCACCGCGCTCACTCAAACCAATACCTGGAACAGCATTCGGATCGGCACACGCGCCACCGTCCCGATCCTGTCGCGGGTCGCCCTGACAGGCAGTGTCTTCTACATTCCTTACACGGCCTACAGGAACGAGGACATTCACCATCTTCGCTCCGATCTCCGCAAAGACCCCAGTTTTCTCAGCGAGGCGAACGGCGGCAGCGGCATCCAACTGGAAGCCTCGGTTGCCGTTCGGGTGTGGCAACGGCTCACGGCGGAAGTCGGGTATGCTTATTGGGATATCCGATCAGGCCAGGGGACGATACAGGCCTTCAATGCCAATGGCTCGGTGGCGTTCGGAACCCATAATGAAGACAACACCCGGCGGCAGGGAATCTTTTTCGGAGTGAACTGGATATTCTAAGGGACGAGATGTCGGTGGCCGCGGATGCGAGACCCGACGACCGACTCTCATGATCGATTCCGTCCGCTGGGTTGCCGCCATTTCTGCGCTTGACAAATCGTCGTACGCATTCAATAGTACAACCCATTTTTGACCGTCTCGATCGCGCGCGTGTATCGTTGAGGTCAGAAGACCGAATGGACGGAACGAATACCCCAAAGGATCGAGGCATGGATGTCTGGGATCAACATGGCGGAGTCCATTTCTTAGATATCTTGATCGACACGCTCCAGCAACTGGACGAATCCGCCCAGCAAGCCTTTCTGCAAAAATTGCTGAAGAACATTCATAAAGCGCCGGAGGTGGACAACCTCACCCACTGGCAGGAGATTTTGCTTCGGCAGAAGGCGCTCAGCGAACGTCTCGGCCGGAACGTGAATCTGAAAACGGCGGCCGTCGAGTATTTCGTCACGACCTCGCTCCTGCGCAATGCCGTGCTGTTGAAGCATCGAGAGCTCAAAGACCGACTCAACACGGCGGATACCGATCCGCTGACCGGTCTCTACAACCGTCGCGTGCTGGACGTCTTTCTCGGCAAGGAGCTCAGCCGGTCGCTCCGCCATAGCTATCCGCTTTCGTTGGTCCTGCTGAATCTGATGAATTTCAAGGAGGCCCGAGAGGCCCACGGGGACGCCGCCGGCGATGCCCTGCTGGTGAGCTTGGCGTGCGCGTGCGCGGAATCGGTGCGGGGGTATGACTATGCCTGCCGGATCTCCGAGGATGAGTTCGCTCTGCTTCTTCCCCAGTCAGACGCACAAGGCGCCCACGTCGTGGCGAAACGAGTGGGGGAAAAATTCGAGCCCGACCTCAGCCGCCTCGCGCCCAACGTCACGTTACGGCTCCGCTACGGTGTGGCCTCATCCCCGGACGACGGCGAGACCTCGATAAGCCTGTTTGATGTGGCCGACCGACGGCTCTACGGAGAAGGCCCGGCTCCGGACGAATAACCGCCGAGTCGCGGTGGGCCTGCCACGGCAGTGGCCTCATCTCTCTGACGGCTGCTCAAAATGGTTCGTTTCACCCGCCCACCCCAGGCGCTATTTCACCCACCTGCCCCCGAGCCTGCCGAGACAGGCTCTCTTCCCGTGGGACGCGCCGCTTCCCGAGCTTTGTTCTCGGCTCAAAAAGAATCCTCAACGTAGCCTTGGGAAAGAGCCGGTCCCGGCCGGCTCAGGGATGGGTGGGTGAGAATATGCTACGTATGCGATGTTGAAGGCGCCTGCGGCCGCGCCGTCTCAACCGGCGCCTTGGCTTACCCGCCGCGTGAATGTAGGAACTCAAAGAGTCGCTTATTCTCTCGAGCCGCGCGAAGAAACTGAAACCCGATTCCTCTACGGCTGACCGATCGCACC
>JBOHOS010000749.1:0-3135 GCA_050731295.1 Nitrospiraceae bacterium
CTTCCATATCGTGCGCGGCCAGGGCATTGCCGCAGAACAGGACCTGAATGAAGCCGGACTCGATGAGCCACGCCGCGGCTTCCCGCCCGCCCGAATGGATAATCGCCGGCCCTCCCGAAAGGAGAACCTTGCCGTCGTCATGGTCGTGAAGCGTCCGCATCCGGCGCGCGATGTCGGCGATGAGCGGCCCATGCGGGCGCTCCGAGGAGACGTGCGCTTCCATGAAGGCAAACACGTCGCGTTCGCGGGGACGCTGCAAGGGAATCACGCGGATGCCGTCCCGTCCCGTCACGATAGGATCGCCTTTTTTTACCGCGCTCATAGGCACGGCGCGAGCGATCGTCGATTCAGGATTCGTCCGAATCGCGAGATCCATCTCGATGGTTTCCACTTCCACCCAGCGACCCTCGAGGCGCACATGGGTCGGTAAATGACTGGTGGCGTAAAAGGTATCAGGCAGAATGCCGTCGGCCGGCGCCGGTTCGACCGTGCAATTCGATTCCCGTTCCACGGTGGCGCCATGAGGTTGAATAGCGTCGAGGATTTCGACCAAGAGCGGCCCGGACGGCGCGCGCACCACGATTTTGGCGCGTGAGGGCTCTTCCCGGGTGGCGCCGATTTGCACGTCGCTCAGATCGAACGTGCCGCCCATCATGTGAATGGTGTCCATGACTTTCGCCAAGATCAACGAGTCGATGATATGGCCATGTAGAAGAATGGTTTCCTGAGCCAAACCCATGGCGACCTTAAATCCTCTCTCGGTTGGGAAATCTCACATATAATACCACGTCGTGCCGGGTAGTCTGCGGACTGCCGGGGCGTGCGAAGGGATCCAAGATGATGATGAGGGAGGAAGAGGGCAGAAAAAAGGGAGGCCGTTTTAAGCGGCCTCCCCAGTAGGTTTTCTCTCGATGAGTCTTACTGAATGACGCGGTCGGCCCCGATCTTGGTGGCCGAATTGACCGGCGGCTCGATCTTGTAATCGTAGTAGCCGGGATGCTTCGGCACGCGTCCGGCCCCATCGGTATTAATGATGGCGGAGCGACCATCTTCGGGCTTCAGTTCCTGCATTGTGTGTGTACTGTTCCGTGAAGCCGATTCCAGCATGGCCTTCTCGCCGCCCAGGTTGGTCTGCCCCGAATCATTGGCTAAGGGTTGTCCTGTGACGGGACTTTTTCCTTCCCCCCCAGGGTAGCCCGGATGCTTGGGAAGCATCGCCGGATTCGCGAAGGCAAGTGAAAGGGAGAAGATGACACCCAGCCCTGCAACAGTGCTAAGAAGTGTTTTCATAACCCCGACTCCTTTGATTGAAGAATTAATATTGGTGAAAAAGAGCTAAGAGGTTTCTACAAGACCCTACGATGGCGGCATCTTAACCGCGTTCACGAACCCTGTCAAGTACAACGATGATCCTGAATTTTAGACGGTTCTCTTTGATTTTTCAGCATTTCGTCACCTTTTCTTTAAAGGTGCTCCCCCAAGAGAGTGGATGGGGTGGGTTCTATTGCGCTCGCGGCACTTATCTTCTTGATGCGTAGATCTAGAGGTGGTGGGATTGTCCTTCACTGCGCGTCTTTCTTTTTTAGCAATTCACGGCGAGAGACAGGCAGGAATGGCCGTCGAGCGAGCACTTCTGCTCGGGAAGGGGCGCGTCTAGCCGCGCTGGGTGGGGTGGGGTGAAAATATGCGCGCTTTCGGTGCACGGGGCCGGCACGGCCCGCTCTGTCCCCCCTTCACCGTCCGCGCGGAGGCCGGCGTCCTCTCCCTCGACCGCGATAATGCTGGGTGCGCGGTGGGGTGGGCAATCGAATGATCAAGGCCGTTCCCTGGCCGGGACCACTGGCGATGGAGATCTGCCCCTGATGTTCTTCGACAATCTTCTTGACCGTAGCCAGGCCCAATCCGGTGCCGCTCCGCTTGGTCGTAAAGTAGGGCTCAAACACTTTCCCCACGTGCTCGGTGGGAATCGGGACGCCATCGTTTTGAATCGTGATGTGCAGGTGGCTCCGGCTGGCTCGCTGTTGCGCGACTTCGATGTGAAGGTGTCCTCCCGGCGTCATCGCTTCCAGCGCATTCTTAAAGATACTGAGAAAGACCTGCTGCATTTTCCCTTCATCGCAGCGCGCGTGGCTGAGGTTCTCGGCGTAATCTTTGGTCACGTGAATACGATTGACATCCAGTTCGGTGGCGACCACCGTCAGCGCATTCTCGATGATGTCGGTGATCCGGCACATGCGCCGATTCAAAGCCAAGGGTTTGGCGAAGTCCAGGATTTCATGCAGGATGGCCTCGACGCGAATCAGATCTCGCATGGCATTCTCGACGCGGGTTTGCGAATCAAAGTCCAGGATGCCGGCGGCTGTCACCTCTTCCAACTGGGCGCGAATGGAGGCCAGCGGTTCACGGACTTCCGTGGCCAGAAAGGCGCTGAATTCGCCGATCGCCGCCTGGCGTTCTTGTTTCCTGATCATCGGCTCGGACGGCACCGGCGCGACCGGCACGACGGGCGTGTCTCCGGTCGCTCCGCCGTCTGAGGGGCTGGCCGGCGGGACCACCGGTCCCTGGACCAGTTCCGCCAGTTTCCCAAGGAGCGGCTCCAGCGAGCGGACCTCGGGAAGGCTATACAGCATCGCGGTCTTCGACGCTAATGCGATGGTCCCGCCCACCTGTCCGCGCACGAAAAACGGTACGGCCAGGGCGGATTGAAATCGATCCTTGTAGAGGTGCTTATGATCCTGAAATCGCCCTTGAGTGGACGCGAGATCATGATCGACGCGCGGCTTTCGATGGCGGACGGCCCATCCGGACGCCGACGCGTCCAATGCCAAGCGCTGGCCCGGCTTCAGATCTTTCTTCGGGTCGCCTCGATGCTCTCCGGAGAGACCGAGGACTTCCACCGCTCCGGCAATCGGATCGTACAGGGTAATCCAGGCGCGGTCGAACGGCATTGTCTGGGCGGTCTCAGACAGTAACGCCGCCACTCGCTCTTGCATCGCAGGGGTGGCATAGGAGGAAGGCGGCGAGTAGGCCTCCGCCGGAGAAGGCGCGGCGGGGACCGGCTCCTGAGCGACCATAGGACGGCCGAGGATCACGCTGCCGTCGAAGAGCGAGGCGCGGTCAAGGGCGCTGGTGATC
>JBOHOS010000750.1:0-5100 GCA_050731295.1 Nitrospiraceae bacterium
GGCGCGTCGGAACGGAATACTCAAAAGTGACACCCGGCTGGAAGGCCAGAGTGAGCGGAGGCGTGACAGTCCTTGATCCGGGAAATGTTGTGTTTTTTTCCGGCGGTCTTTTCTTTTCAGCCGACTACGGTCCATCCACAGTCATACGAGTTGCCGTATCGAGGCGGATTGCACCCTCGTTCTTCGCGATAAGCGGAGCGCTGATCAGCACCATAGCCGAGGTGTCACTGGATTACCGATTATCCAAGGTATTAACACTCACGGGAACCGCCAATTATGGCCTCAACGAATTGACGCCAGTGAACCTAGGAAAATTCACTTCATTTACGACCTCTGTGCGCCTCACATACCGTTTAACGAGGACTCTATACACGTCGCTCGGTTATGAGTACAACGATTTCAGGCTTAATCGGCCAGGCACTATTTTTGAAGATTTTGATGTGCTACGCAATATCGTGACGTTCTCAATTACGACGAGGTGGAATTAAGCACTCAGCCGAGTAATGGTGTAGCGCCCGGCGCGCCGATTGGCGCCTCATGCGGCGAACGGTGGATGACGATTGCGTTGCGCAGTGTGTGAAACCGTGAGTACGCGAGCGCACTAATAGCCGTAGAGAGAGGACATGTGATGAGTACAGGAGTGCAGGTTTCCAAAGCCCGGCGCATCGTGACAGATTACTTAGGAGAATTCGGCAAGTTGCTGATGCTGGTCGACGTTGATGCTCTCGAGCGGATCGCGGCGCACTTGAACAGCGCACGGGAGCGCCGTGCAATGATTTACGTTGCCGGGAACGGTGGGAGCGCTGCGATCGCATCTCACTGGGTCAATGACCTTGGCAAGGCGACCAAACGGCCGGGATGTATCCCGATGCGCGCCATGTGCTTAAGCGACAATACTTCATGGCTTACGGCGCTGGCCAATGATGAGGGATATGAGCGCGTATTCTCCGGGCAGCTGGAGAACTTTGCTGAGGCGGGCGAAGTGTTGGTGGTTATTTCATCCAGTGGAAATTCTCCAAACCTAATACGGGCGGTCGAGCTGGCCCGTGAACGGGGTCTGGTTACCATAGGCCTGCTGGGCTTCGACGGAGGAATGCTAAAGCACAAGACGGACGACTGTCTGTGGCTGCGCACCGAAAAAGGGGCGTATGGGTTGGTGGAGCCTGCGCACGAGATGATTTGCCATTTACTGACGATGTGCCTGGCAAGCAATGGCCTGGACACACCCATGGCACCTTAGAGGAAGACTGATGCAACGTCGGGAAACAAGAAAGATATTTGAACGGCCGTCTCAGGCGGTGATCTTAGCCGGCGGCCGCGGGACGCGGTTGGGACCGCACACCGAGACGCGTCCCAAACCCATGATTGAAATCCATGGGAAGCCGTTTCTCGAGTATCTCATAGAAATGCTGCGCAGCCAAGGATTCGAACGGGTGTTGCTTCTCTTAGGCTACTTACCTGAGGTGGTGCAAAACCATTTCGGCGATGGCAGCAAATGGGGAGTGAAGATCGAGTACTCAGTCACCGCCGTTGAAGATGATACAGGACGCAGAGTGAGGCTTGCGGCCCCGCGGATCGATCAATGTTTCCTCTTGATGTACTGCGATAATTACTGGCCGATGCAAATAGACAAAATGTGGGAGCGCTTCGTTCATTCCAAGGCTCCGGCCATGATCACCGTGTACAGCAACAAGGATGGCTATACCAAAAATAGCATACAGGTTGATGACGAAGGGTATGTCACGATCTACGACAAGAGCTGCACGAGTCCCAACCTTCAAGGGGTCGAAATCAGTTATGCCATCATGGAGAAGTCTGTTCTTGATCTTCTACCGCAAGAGAATGTGCTCTTTGAAAGCACCGTGTACCCGCGACTTGCCGAGTCGCGCCGGTTGCTGGCCTATGTCACTGATCACCGTTACTATAGCATCGGATCCCTAAGACGCTTGCCTCTCACGGAAGCGTTTCTCGCCCGCCAACCCTCGGTGATCCTCGATCGAGACGGAGTACTCAACAAAAAAGCGCCGAAGGCTCAGTACGTGAGATTATGGCGTGAATTTGAGTGGCTTCATGGCGCAAAAGAGGCGTTGCGGTTATTCACAGAGGCGGGCTATCGGGTGATTATTGTCTCCAACCAAGCCGGCGTGGCGCGAGGAGAGATGACAGAGATGCAATTGTTGGAAATACATGAGCGGATGAAGCAGGAAACGGCAGGAGCAGGCGGGCGCATCGATGCCGTCTATTACTGTCCTCATGATTGGAATGGGGGATGCGAATGCCGGAAGCCGAAACCCGGCATGCTGTTCCAGGCGCAGCACGATTATAACTTGGACTTAAGTCGCACTCTATTCATTGGTGATGATGAACGCGATGCCCAAGCCGCGGATGCTGCCGGATGTCCGTCTACATTGTTAGCGGACGGTCGAACCCTTTTAGACGTTGCTCGCACAGTCGTAAATCCTGTGACACGAGCCTCATCGTAGCGCCGAACCGGAAATCTCCACGCCGGCCTTTCTTGTTCTCACACACGGGCTTTTTACCTCAACCGGAAAGAGTGAAACCATGGCAGACATAAGGCGTGTTCTTGTCACCGGACATAACGGATATATCGGATCAGTGATGGTTCCCCACTTGCTGCAAGCAGGGTATGACGTCGTCGGTATGGACACGGGCTTTTACAGTCCATGTACTCTCACGGACGACAATTCAACGAGTGTGCCGTGGCTTCGAAAGGACATTCGTGATCTTACGGTGGCTGACCTGCGCGGTATAGATGCTGTTGTGCATCTGGCAGCCCTCAGCAATGATCCAATTGGAAACCTACAGGCGGAATGGACCGAGGATATTAACTGCCGCGCCTCAGTGCGACTCGCTGAACTGTCAAAGGCGGCGGGGGTCAAGCGTTTCGTCTTTTCGTCGTCGTGCATCATGTATGGAATGGCGTCAGCTGCTGTGGCAACGGAAGACTCGCCATTAGACCCCAAAACCGAGTATGCCCGTTCAAAGGTTAAGGCTGAGCAAGCAATCGCCAAAATGGCAGACGAGCGATTTTCGCCTACCTTCTTGCGTAACGGAACGATCTACGGCATTTCTCCGAGGATGCGATTTGATACCGTCCTCAATGACTTGGTCGGCAGGGCCGTCACCACTAAAAAGGTGGTCTTGTACAGCGATGGCAAGCCGTGGCGGCCTGTGATTCATGTTCAGGATGTGTCCCGCGCGTTTAAGGCTGTCTTGGAGGCGCCCATTACGGTTGTACACAATGAGGCTTTTAATACCGGCGCCAATCATTTAAACCATCAAATCAGCGAGCTGGCGGAGATTGTCACCAAAACGGTGCCTGGCTGCGACTTGGAAGTGCGCGGTGATTCCGGCGCCGACCAGCGAACATACAAAGCGGAGTTTGGGAAATTTGAACGCTCCTTTCCAAGCTTTGAATTCAAGTGGACCGCAAAGAAAGGAGCGGAAGAGTTGTATGCAACCTTTCAGCGAATTGGTTTAACCCATGAGACCTTCGTTGACAAGCGCTTTACTCGACTCAAGTGGTTACGACACTTGTTAGATGCCGGTCAGTTAGATGCTTCATTGCGCTGGAAGAACGGAGGACACACCGCTAATTATGATTGAGGGGGTCAAAATCATCCCGCTTCGGCAGATTGTCGATGAGCGGGGTAAGATCATGCATATGTTAAAGGCCACGGATCCGCACTTCATCAACTTCGGAGAAATTTATTTCTCCTGTGCTTGGCCGGGTACGATAAAGGCCTGGCACATTCATCAGACGATGACGGTAAATAATGCGGTGATTGCGGGACGCGCCAAACTTGTCATGTATGACCTGCGAAAAGACTCACCAACCAAAGACGAACTTCAGGAAGTGTTCTTTGGTGAAGATAACTACTGTCTCGTCCAGATACCGCCTGGCATCGCCAATGGCTATAAAGCCTATGGGGATAAGCTTGTTATTCTCGCGAATTGCGCGACCGAACCGCACGATCCCACCGAGATGCTGAGGCTTCCCTACGATGCCCCGGACATTCCCTACAATTGGGCAAGGAAGCATGGCTAGTCTGCTGGGGTTCTCAACGCCGACCATGGTTGTGACGCGAACGCCCTTGCGGGTGAGCTTTGCCGGCGGCGGCACCGATCTGGCGGCATTCTATGAGCGAGAGTATGGCGCGGTGCTGAGTACTGCAATAGATAAATATATCTACGTCACAGTGAAGAAGCACGGGGAGATCTTTAACGAACGTATTCGCTTAAACTATTCAAGGAGTGAGCAAGTTCAGACCATTGAGGAAATCGAGAACGAAATTGCGCGCGAGTCTCTCGAATTTCTGAAGATAGAGCCACCGATCTATATGAGCACAGTGGGAGATATGCCGGCCTCAACCGGACTCGGCGGATCAAGTAGTTTTGCAGTAGGTTTGCTGAATGCTCTGCACGCGTACCGGGGAGAGCGGGTTCCCGCGGGGCAGCTTGCGGAGGAGGCTTCCTATATTGAGATAGAGCGTCTAAAGCAGCCCATCGGAAAGCAGGATCAATATGCGGCCGCTTTTGGCGGGTTGAACTTGTTCTGTTTTAAGCCGGGAGGAAGCGTGACCGTTGAACCTCAGCGCCTTGCCAATGGAACCTTGACGGAAATCTTCTCGAATCTCTTGGCGTTCTGGACAGGTCACCAACGCGATGCCAGTACCGTGCTGACGGAGCAAAAGGCTAATACATCGCAAAAAATGAACGACTTGCTGCAGATGCGAGAGCACGCGCATGAGTTACAAAAGCTGCTAAGCAATGGGCATTGTGACCTTCAAGCATTTGGCCGCCTCCTGGATGAAGGGTGGCATCTGAAGCGGCGGTTGGCCAGCACGATTACCACCATGGAGATTGATCGCTGGTATGACTTCGCTCGGCAGGCCGGTGCGCTAGGAGGCAAACTGTGTGGCGCTGGTGGTGGAGGGTTTTTGATCTTTGTCGTGCCACCGGAACGTCGGCAGGCCGTGCGACAGGCCCTGTGCGATCTAAGAGAGGTGCCGGTAGGTCCAGAGGTGCATGGATCCCAGATCCTATTAGTGGAGTGATCACGATGGAAGGCAATGGCCA
>JBOHOS010000751.1:0-2849 GCA_050731295.1 Nitrospiraceae bacterium
ATCCAAATCATGAGATCTCTGAAAAACGGTGAGATGCTATCCAGAGGTTGATGGTAAAACTACGGCGATAGGATATAGACGCGGAGATCCTTTTTCATAACGGTCTAGCTTCTCTTAGGATCCGACGCCGTAAGAGCCAGTAGATTCCCTCCTCAGTGACGACATCGACTTTCCTGCCCAGTAACTCATTCAGATCGGACCACAGGCCTCCAATGTCTAAGAGACTGCGACCCGGCTCCATCTCAACGAGAAAATCAATGTCACTATCTGCTCGGGCATCACCACGAGCAGCAGAACCGAAGATGCGGATATTGTGAGCGCCATGTTTGGCCGCAACACGAAGAATTTCGTCCCGCTTGATTTTGAGCAACTCATCAATACCCATAGGGATTCATCAAGGCTGGAATTGAATGGATGGAAGGATACCGGTTTCCGCAAAACATGACAACCTCCAGCCCTAACGGCTCAATCCGACAGGTGCGAGACCAGGTAGCGGAGCATCCGTTCGGACCGGATCACACCGACCAGACGCCGTGTTTCGTTCTCCACAACCAATACCCAGTCGATGTCGTGCTTGTGCATGAGCCTGGCGGCCGCGAGGCTGGTCTGATCCGGCGTGACCGTGACCGGTTCGGTGAGCATGAAGTCGTGGACCTTTGTGGCCCGCCCTTTGCCTTGCGCAAAGGTTTCGAACAGCTCGCTCCTGGTGACGACACCGGATAGCTCGCCGTGCTCGTCAAGGATACAGACGAACTCCTCGGGGTGTTGATCGAAGACGGCGATGGCTTCTTCAAACGTCGCGTCGGGCGAGAGGTGATGGGCCGGAACGGCTTCGAGAAACGCGGAAAGCGGCTGCCGCTCGATGGCCTCCCATGCGGGAAGGAGACGAGGGTTACGTCTGGGACGCCGCCACCGCATGGCCTGCGCAAGAATTTTGCGAAACGGTGTGAGCGAGCCCGAGATTTGTGAAAACGCTTCTTTGTTCATGATGAGCACCTCAACCGAGGTGCGGGCCCGGACACTGACTTCGAATGGTTGGTTGTCGATGAGCGCCATTTCGCCGAAGAACTCGCCGGGCCCCAGCACGGCGATGATCCGATCGGTCTGCCCCGCGGCGTCGCGGCGGAGGATTTCGACCTCGCCGCGATGGACGATGTAGAAATTCGGGGTCGGGTCTCCTTCGACCACGATAGAGTCGCCGGGAAGGTAATGCGATTTGGAAAGCCGCTCCGTCTGGTTGGTTCGCGGATGTCCCAGATCTCGCGGGAACAGCAGCTCCCAGGTCCAATCGAACGCCACCTTGATCCGGCGGGACCACGTCGGCGACTTCAAAAGGTAGACCGTTCGCCAGAGCCACCATGCCGGAAAGCCGGAAAGTCGAAATCCGAGAATTTCGCCGACGGCCTTCCGCCCGCCTATGCCGCAGAGTTGACCCAGGGGCTTGTACGAGAAGGGCCTTGTCGCGCGTCCGTTGAGAATCCGAATGATATTCTCAGCCGCTTGCCGGCCCTGGCGTTCGGCGAACTGGCCAGTGGGAGGGCAGGCGTGTCCATCCAAGGCGTTGACGATATGCGCGCAGTCGCCGATCGCCCACACGTTCGGCGTGCCGCGCAGCCGCATATCCGGGTCGGTCAGCAATCGATAGGCGCTCTTTGGCGTATCGAGCAGGTGCACCAGGCGCGGCATAGTCGTGCCGATCGTACAGACGATTGTGGCCCCTCGAATCATGCGGCCGTCTTCGACCTGGACGCCGTCGGACGTGGCCCGCACGACGCGCGTGTTCAACACCATGTGAACGCCCGCCTTCTCCATCTTGGTTCGGGCGAACTCGCGCAGGGTCGGACTCACTTCAGGCAGGATCTGATCGCGGGAATGGATCAGCGTCACCGTGACGTCGCGAGCGGAAAAGTTGCCGTAGAAGCGCGCGCTCGTGCGCACCAGGTCGTTGATCTCGCCGGCGACCTCGACTCCACTGAAACCTCCACCGACCACCACACACGACAGATACCATCGCCGTCGTTCCGGATCGGCGCAGACCTCGGCTTTCTCCAGTTGTTCGATCACGTGAAACCGCAGGGTCATGGCGTCACCCACCGACTTCAGAGGGATCGCGTGGTCGGCCATGCCCGGCACCTGGCCGAGGTTGACGGCGGCTCCGCAGGCGATCACGGCGTGATCAAACGGCATACGCGCGAAGTGGCCGCTATAGGTTTCGTATTCGACCTCGGAGGCGGCCGGATCGATCCGTTGCACTTCTTCGGTGCGACAGTGCACGTGGCGCAGCATCTGGCGCAGCGGGGCGGCCACCGCGTCCGGACTGACCGACGCGCCGGCCACATCGGCCAGCAGGGGATAGAAGACCATGAGGTTTTCTCGGCTGAAGAGGACGATTTCGCAGGCTTCCGGAGAGAGCGCCTTGCGCAACCTTTTCGCACACTGCACTCCGGCAAACCCGCCGCCCACGATGACGATTCTTGAAGCCATAGATCTCCACAGCGGAAGGGTTGATGCTGGAGAAAGGTTTAGCTCTCTTCTCAGGAGCGGGTCAACCACTAAGGCTAGTGCGAGGGATAGTCACAGACGAACCGTCGCGAGTAAATGGGGTCCTCCCAATCTATCGAAGTCGGTCAACCGGGGTTTGCAGAGCAGTTCCGATCTATGCGGGGCAGGGCAGGGCGAAGCCAATCCAATAGAGCGGTGGGTTAGATGGTATCCAGAAAGCAGTCTCAATCTTTCTGTGGCCTTGCTACTGTCTTTCTCGGCTCCGGCTCTTCGTTAGGAGTCCCCGTCACTCGCGACTCATAGTATCGAGCACACTGAGCCAAGAACTCATCTCGCACGGGTAAGGT
>JBOHOS010000752.1:0-6428 GCA_050731295.1 Nitrospiraceae bacterium
GTTCCGAACCCACCCTTCCAAAGGGTTACGTCCTCTTAAGAGTTGCTTAATGGCTTCCCTTCCTTCGAAGTACAACATGATTGGGAAAAGAATGCATGGCCGCATAACCTGAGGCGATGTATTGTAAAGCCGTTTGACTGCTCGCCATCGACGGCTCACTCCGCCTTGGTCGTTGTAAATCGCGATAAACAACATGCCTCCCTCTTTCACAAGAGGAGCCACATGATCGAGAGCTTGCCACATTGCGCCGGTGTGATGGAGCACTCCCCAGGAATAGACCACATCGAATTGCCCCAGGCGATCCAGGTAAGATGTGTCCAGCACGGACGCCTCCTCGATCACCCACTCACACGCTGACGCATACCGTGCTTTGACCATCCGAGCACATTCAATTGATTGAGGGTCATAATCAAAGGAGTGAACCGTCGCTCCTAGCCGAACCGCGGCGAGGGAGAAAATCCCACTCCCGCAACCAACGTCTAGAAAGCGTTTGCCTTCAAGACGACCCATCTCCAACATATGTTGAAGCGCCTGTTCTGCAGCCGCAATGCGACCGTCATCGAGAACAGACAAGAACCGTTTCCAATTCTTGCCGAACTCAAATCGTTTTCCGGACTCCACTTCTCGTGTGTGCTGCGATTGCATTGGTCTGTTAGATTCTGACTGGCCGTGAACGGTACAAGATCGATCCATTCGTGGTTCCCCTATGCCAAAACAACCGCAGAATTATCTTCGATTCGTTGCCACTTCATCCCCAGAACTCTGCGCATGGTATGGGTACTACAATGGACAAACCCTATACTCCTTATGCCACGCCGTGAAGCTGCGTTCCGAGCCTCGCACACGACATAAATACTTGTCACACCGCTCTTAAAAGCGGAGGAAGCGATGCGGCATAGATTAACGGGATATAGCCGCCGGCCACGGTGCGCTTCCGTTGTATAAAAGTCATAGAGCGCGAGGGAGTCAGGTGGCAATGTGAGAAGAGTTTGCGTTTCCGGCAAATAGATTGGGGCTGATGGGTGATGGGACCAGCCATAGTGAGCAAGCCTGCCGTTCAGAAGAATCGTATGAAGCACATGTCCTTGACCAATTCTTTTCACCGCTTCCTGGAGCATGGTCGTGAGATGGTAACGATCAACCCCTTCCAAAGCCAGAAAATCCTCGAGCCGATTGCACCTAAAGTCCACTTGCTCTGATTCAGAAAGGACAAGCGACATTTCCAAAAGGTGTTCGCGGGTGAGTCTGAACACTTGGCCCACATAACAATCATATATTAGTTTTGAAAAACGGTCGAAGATGAGTTTCGCAAGCCGGACGGGTGACACACGAAACAGCCTGCTGATCTCGCATCGGACTGCGGTCAACCTCTCTTTAAAGGAAGACCACGCATCAGATGATCTGCCGATCTTGCTTACAGCGATCTTGGCCCGATCCGAGATCCACTTTCTGAAGGAATCCTGCCAGAACTTGGGGTTTCGCCCGTATAGGTACACGGTCGGAAGTTCAACACTGTAGCTTGCAAGCCGTTCCTTAAACGCGGATGACCCAAGGGTCAAGTCGACCTCACGGAAGCCTTCTTTGTGGCACTGCGTCATAGCCTCGATAATGTGCAGAATTCCGGGAGAGTGTTTATTCTCCAGTGGATCGATGGACGGAGCCCCATAGTACAAGACTCCTCTGTAAGCAAGGCAAAACATGAAAGCAATTGGCCTCTCGGAAAACCACAGTGCAGAAAAATGGATATCCGGCGATACGCTCTCGAATAAACCTGAATAGAACGCTTGTTTACGCGGGTCCTCGAATGAGATTTGACGTCCGGCGACAGCCTGCCTCAAACAATGCTGTTGAAAAAAGATTGTCTTCAGACGGTTCCACTCTTCAACATCCAGAACCCGCCTGAACTGCAGGACACCTGATCGTCGATAGAACTTGAACGACTGACGAATAGTTTTCTTTTTGTAAAGTTCTTGCAGTTGCTCCTCAGATTCCAAGCGGAATCGCCGGCATGGATGTGTCCGAATGATTACATGATATGACCTCTGCTTGGAAGCCCATTGGCAGATGATGTCTTTCGTTGGTGAATCAGGTTGCATCTGCCCGACGACTACAAGCCCCTGAGGGGCAATATCGACCATTCGGGAAAGAAATGAAGGGAGAATGTGCCTGCGCCATCCGTCCTCGCATACAAAATCGCGATAGTCCGACATGCCGTCTCCGGCAAACACGACTCTGCCAGTAGCCCGTTCTCTTGCAAGTGGAGCGATTCCAACCAAACGACCCTCACACTTCGCCGTAAACATAATTGGCTCAAATTCGTCGTGATAACAGCGGTACCACGTGACACACCATAGCGGCGTTTGAAAAAAAGTTGCGACGCTATCCGCTTTCAACAGCACTTCCCACTGAGGCCATAAGTGTTCGTAGTCCAGGCCATGCTTTACAGTTGGCCAACCGACATGCGCCTCTACGTTCAAACTGGCGGTCGCATCAATGCTTCTGGGATCATCTGGGTAAAGTCTCTGTTCGATGTCGTTCATTTGAATTAACATTTATTCCTGTCGCATGCAGATCTATTCACAAAGATGGCCAGTGGTCCCTTAATGTGAGGCTGTGGGAGTTCCATTTGTATGGACCTTGGCCTTCGTCTTGAGATCCCTTATGTACGCCACAGCCCGCGCACCGAGATAGCTGACGAGAAGGCCCTTTAGGGCAGACCATGAAAATGCCTCTTGCAGACTAAGTTTATAATTTTGCCGGGCCTGTTTTAAGGCTCCGTTACATTGATAGTCGTATCCAAGTCCGAATAGCGCCTCAGCGATGAATCGATGAGCTTTCCGGGTTGCGGCTGATGACAAACCTTGCTCCAACTGCTTTCGCATAAACCGAACCTGCTGTGGCGCGATAACCTTGGCTCCTCTGCTCATCAGACCTGTTCCACGACGTCGATACCGGTGACCAATCTCATCTAGATACCCGATATCATAGCGCCTGGATATTCGAAGCCACATGTCCCAATCTTCAGCTATTGAAAGGCTCTCGTCGAACTGTCCTGACGACAGCAGTACACGCTTGGGAATGACGACACCTGATGTGCCGATAAAATTTTCGCTGATAAGGCCGTCATGGGCCACCCGACTCTCGATGACGAACTGCTGTTTGTCCTTTTGCTCCTTCCGCAAGCTACAGAATCCGCTATAGGCATCGAGAAAGGTACCGGGAGACTGGTTGCCTTGCTCATCGCACAGGACAAAGTTGGTAAATACAATGCCGAGGTGTGGCTGGTGTTCAAGGAACGCTAGCGTGTCCGACAATTTGGTTGGTAGCATGATGTCGTCCGAATCAAATAGTGCAATATATTTTCCTCGAGCCCGCTCGATTCCCACGTTGCGTGGCTTCGACGGGCCACCGCTATTATCTTGTTTGATATATGTAATCTTCGAGGAGTTGATTACATTGACGACTTTCTCAGTATTATCCACCGACCCGTCGTCGACAACGATGATTTCGAGATCCTTGAAAGTCTGAGACAAAATGCTCTCGATAGTTTCAGGCAAATACTTCGCTGAATTGTATGATGGGATTACTACACTGACTAGGGGCATTACTTCCAACTCTTCAAGATTTTCGTGAGTGACAGTCTACCGAGACGTCAATGATTGGCTCAACAGTTTCCGCTTTCCTATGATTCCATGTTTTACAGAACCGTATGCGTAACCTAAAAACGTGGTGAATTGAACGACCTCGTGGAACGCGTCTTTTGGCCTTGCCCTCAGATAGAGATAGAGTAGGGACAAGCCATTCCTTGCGGCAACCTTATACATCCATCGAGGCACACCAAGAATTAATTTAACCTGGCGCTCGGCATTTACTTTCAATAATTGATCCTGCAAGTAGAGCCATTCTCCGATTCTGAAGAACCATCGCTGCACATACCGTTTGGTCATGCGATGAATGTCCGGACACTGGTACACAACCGCTTTCGGATAGTAAATCAGCAATTCTCCATTGGTCTTTAGTCTATTACAAAATTCAGCTTCCTCGCCCATAAGAAGCGAAGCCCCGATCCTTCCAAGATCGGTCCTAAAATCACCATGCTTTTCGAACGCCCCGCGCTTGAAACTCAGATTGGCCCCAATACCGATGAGACCTAAGTACTCTGCATCGGCAACGATGATCTCATCACCTTTGTCACATGCTCCAATGGCATTATCATAGTCCTCATGCCACCACTTCGGCGTGATCAAGTTTTTTCGTAACGGTACTCGCCCGCCCACACACGCGACTTGATATTGGTGGAAGGCGTTCCTTACTTCTAGCAGCCAATCTGGAGCAACAACGACATCGTCGTCGATAAATGAAAGTACCGCGCCGTTGGATTCTCTCACACCCCTGTTCCTGGCATGAGATAGGCCTTGAACCGGTTCAAATATGTATTTAACAACAAGGGCCGACCTGGCAAATTCGGCGACCACTTTTTTCGTATCATCGGTGGAGTTATTATCAATCACGATCACTTCCCATTGCAGGGCGCCTGGGAGATTCATTTGGGCAAGGCTGGATAGCGCGGCTTTCAAATTTGCCGAGCGGTTGTACGTACAGATGATGACCGAGAAATCTATTGCCATGAATTGAACTGACGCGAAACTCGAGACTGCCGATTAAGACCTGACTTCCCGATCTTGGTTGACCGCAAACCTGCCATCCTAAACAATAGAAGCGCGAAGAAAACGACCGCGGGTTATGTGTCTCTGCCGGCGTCCGTTTAAGACATCGGAGTAAGCCGCTTCAGTAGCGCTTACCATAGCATCCGCGCTGAACCGAGAGAGAAAAGTCTCTCGAACCGAACGCATCACCTTTTTTTTGTGATGAGATCCTAAGGACAGCGCCTGCTTCAGCGCCATCACCAGGGATTCCCGATCTCCTGGCGTAACGAGCAGGCTTGTCCCAGTCAACCCCGCAATTTCTTCAACCCCACTACCTCGGCTGCCGATGACAGGAGTTCCCTCTCGCATGGCTTCGATGGCGACGATACCGAATGACTCGAACCGAGATGGAACGATAGCCCAATCAGCTTGCTGAAAGAGCCGCTGTTTTTCGGCCTCGTCAATCAATCCCAATTCTCGGAAGCGTGTGGAGCACGTCGACTTGATACGCGAGAGAATGGCCGCGAGGTGTGGGGTGTCCTGAACAAAGGCGTTAAGTTTCGTGCCGACAAACGTTACGGTCAGCCGCGGATCTTTCTCTAGGAGTTCATCAAGAGCCAACAAGAGAACATCGACTCCTTTGCGGTGCTCGGCGCGCCCGACAAATAGTATATCCACGGTCTCATTGGCCGAGAAATCGGGAGCGCCTCCTGGTTCAATGCCAAGTGGGATTATCATCGTTTTCCGCTTTACACCGTATAGCTGCGCGGCCTTGTTTTCCATGGCGCGTGAGTGGGCAACAATCAATGAGGCTCTCCTGCAGAGACGCTTTTCCGCGGCATGGATCACCCGATCAGCGAATGTCTGTCTCCGAGTTAAAGTATCGATGTGCGGGGTTGAGACTCTCACCACCAGAGGACACGATAATCTCGGCAACAGAAAGGAGTGTCCTCCCCAGTTAGGGGCTTCAACGATATCAAATTCCTCTCGCATCGTTCTAAAGAGATTCCGTAAGGCAACCGCCGCGCTTAGCAAGCCCCCGACCTCGAAGCGCCAGAGAAATCGACCCTGCCACGTAACACTAATGCTGCGCCCCCAGCGATGCTGAACCACGGCTTCTGGGTGAAGCTGATAACCTGCGACCACCACGTCATGTCCCCGCTGAGCCAAGCCAGTCGCTAACACTTTCACATAATTGCCGATCCCTCCGTAGCGGAAAGGCGGTAATTCTGGTGTGAGAAGACAAATCCGCATAACGACAAACAGGGCATACAGACGTCGGGAATGGTCTAACTAGCGAACCAACGACATACGTGCGACAGAATGAGCGAATGTTTCGAGTGTCCGCTCCACTGTTTTGTCCCACGAAAACCAGTCGTGTGCGAGTTGCAGGGCTCCGAGATGAAGTTGCTGTCGCAATCCTGGATCACTCACTACACATTTGATGGCAGCGGCGAGTAAGGTCGCATTTTGTGGGGGGCATAAGAGAACGTTCTTGCCGTTGATGAAGGGTGATTCCAGTGTTTCCCCTTTTGTCGTAATGAGTGGCAGTCCATGAGCCGTGGCCGCCGCGACAGAGCTTCTATTTAGCATGACACCTTCGTGAAATGGCAGCACGCAAGCATCAGCGGCTCGGAGATACATAGACCCTTGATCACTGTCGCTTGGATAGTATCCGGTGAATACTACTCGATCCCCTATTCCCAATCGTTTTGTCAATGCTTGTAAATCACTCAAATAATTCGGGCGATTCATTTCCCGCAAAACCACTTCATTCGCACC
>JBOHOS010000753.1:0-12574 GCA_050731295.1 Nitrospiraceae bacterium
GTGCCGCCACAGTCCCTCCATCTCAGGATGCTGAAAAAACCTGCCAGCGACGTTCTCAGTCGCGAGTCCGCCTCAACGTACCCCGCCGGGAAGGAGCGCGTCTGGCGCGCTTGGGGTGGACGGGTGAAAATGGTACGCCTCGGCGCCCTCGCTCTTGCGGCCTTGCTGCCGGGCTTTTTGAGCAGCCTGGAAATTTTTTAAAACGATGTTCGATGAATCTGTCTTCGTGAAATCGGTGAACAATAACAGGCTGTTTTAATCCAAGTCAACGCTGTGACCGATCCGAGAATCGAGTTGTGGACGGCAATGCCGTGGGTTCGGCGGTTGGGTTTCCTTGACACCACTTCGAAACGTCCATTACCATGCGGAAGATTGAACGAACGATATTCAACCAGCACGATCCTCTCGAATACCACCGCTCCGTTGCATCGAGACACAGCGATGCCCAGATGCAAGAGATTCCACGCACCCGGCAAGTGGGCCGGCTGTCTTGTCGCCGTTTTTGCCTGCGGCGTGCTGAGTTTCGGCCAACCGATCGCCGCCCAGGCGTTACAGGTCAGCGGCCTCCAAGGCCCGCAAAGTTTCTTGGCCGATCCGTCCGGCGAGGTCTATTTTATCTCAAGCGCCAACGGCGACCCCGACGTGAAAGATAACAACGGCTTCATCACCAAACTGGATCAGTCCGGCAAGGTGGCTCAGCTTCAGTTTATCCAAGGCGGGGCTAATGATGCGATTCTCCACTCGCCGAAAGGTATGGCGATTGTGGATCAGATGCTCTACGTCACTGACCTCGATGCGCTGCGAGGATTCGACAAAACGACGGGCCGGACCGTCGTGACCGTGTCGTTTGACCAGTACCGTCGCAATGGCGCGGGCGTGTCGTTGATCGACGTCGTCTACGACGGGCGCGGGCTCTTGTACGTGTCGGACACGGATGCCGATACGATTTACCGCATCAATGTGTCCCAAGAGCATGCGGTGTCCATTCTCGCCAAAGACCGCTCGCTGGCCGGACCTCGCGGGCTGGCGCTTCATCCCAAGACCGGCCGGCTGATTGTCGCGAGCTGGAACAAGGGGAAAATCCTGGAAGTCACTCCTGAGGGTGTGATCTCCGAGCTCGTCTCGAATTCATTCTTCTCGTCGAGGTTTCACAACCTCGACGGCGTCGATTTCGACAATTGGGGTAACATGTACGTATCGGATTTCACCGCCGGTAAGGTGTGGCGGATGAGGCCGGACGGCCGCTTCGACGTGATTGCCGAATATCTGCCCTCTCCCGCCGATATCGGGGTGGACCGAAAAAATCACCTGATTTTGGTCCCGTATGAATACGGGAACGCGGCCGAGATGAACGGCCTCGAAGCGCCATTCAAATCGAAAGGGCAGAAGCGGACGTTGGCCGACTACGGCTTCACGGGCCCGAAAGACGACAAGGGCGAACAGGGACCCAAATGAGTAAATGCGTCTATTGCCATCAGCGCAAAGGCAAGCGGCCGTGCCCCGCGCTGGGCGGCTTGATCTGCAGCCAATGCTGTGGTGAACATCGGATGGCGCGCATTGCCTGTCCCTCCGACTGCATCTATCTGGAATCCAACAGCGACTACCAATTGAAACGGGCAGGGGATCGGTTCGTGCACGAGCGGCGGGAGTTCTACAAGACGCTGTTCGAGATGGGGTCGGAGCCGGCGGCCGCGCTGTTCAACCTGATCGAGGTGGTAACCTTCGGCTATTTTCACCACCGGCGGGACGCGCAGGATGCGGACGTGATCGCGGCGGTTCAGACGCTTCGCCGGACACTCAGCCCGCTTCACATTCCGGCCGGGCTTCCGCCGGTCTTTGCCGAGCACCTCAGGAAGGAGTACGAAACGTTTGCGAAGCAGCCGCCGCAGGGTCAGCCGCTTGATCAACAGACGGCGGCGGATGTGCTTGACCGCGCGCTCGCGTTCATCACGGGAATTTCAGGGACGGGATTGCAATCCACTCGTTTCCTCAACGGTCTGATCGGCTACATCAAAACCTATCATCCGCAGATCGCCGAGCACCTGGGTCGACAGGCGGAAGCAGGCGGCCGAATCGTACTTCCCGGTCAATCGACCGCCGAAGGGTCCGCCCTCGACCCGCACCACCCGGCGCATCAGCATCAGAACGTCCATCCGCGGCAACCCCGCTAGCGCCGCTAGCCCGATATCCCGCCCCCTTGCCTTTGGCGAAGCTCATGAAGACGAACGTTGACGCGGACAGTCTCGAGCAGCCGTTTCTCCGACACCGGTTTGAGCAAATAATCCGTGATGCCCTGCTTGGCCAACACATCGGTCAGCACGAAATCCGGCGCCCCGGTCAGGATGATGAGTGGAATCAAAGGATAGTGGGCCTTGAAATAGGACAGCGTCTGAGAGCCATTCATCGTAGGCATGTCGAGGTCACAAATAACCGTGTCAATGTCGGACGCATGGTCCTCGCTCGCCATGACTTGAATTGCTTGCGCTCCATCTTCGGCCTCGACCACATCGTAGCCGGCCTTGGTCAGCAGCAAGCCGACCGCTTGCCTGGCATAGGCATTATCGTCCACCACGAGAACCTTTCCCACACCCATGCTTTCTCTCTTCCGACGGGGCGAGGCGGACCAGCCGCGGCTATTCCGCCACCGTCACCGTCATTTCGATCCGTTCCAACGGATTATCTCTAGCGTCACGGGGCTGATTGACGATTTTATCCGCCACTCCCAAGCCTTTCACGACTTCTCCGAACGCTGTGTACTTGTGATCGAGAAATCGTGAATCTTCCACGACGACAAAAAATTGGGAGCCGGCGCTGTCCGGATCCTGCGAGCGGGCCATGGATACAATTCCACGCTTGTGCGGAATATCATTGAACTCAGCCTTCACGCTGTACCCCGGTCCGCCCATTCCATACAGTTCTTTCTTACTGGAGTCCTTGGTGTTGGGATCCCCGCCCTGGATCATAAACCCCGGTATCACCCGGTGGAAAATAGTGCCGTTATATTTGCTGTCCTTTGCAAGCTTCATAAAATTTTCGACATGCTTGGGGGCCTTCTCGGGAAAAAATTTGATCTCGATCTCGCCGAACTTCGTCTTGATGACCGCCCGAGGACCTTGATCGCCGATCCCGGACTCGCCGGCCGGCGCTTTCTCCGCTGCAAGGACGCTCTGGCCGCAGGCCCATGCCGCGGCGATCATCACGATCATCGCCATCATCATACCGATAAGCATACCTCTCTTCATCAGACTCCTCCTCTCTTCACGACCGTTAGCGGGGCTCCGCGAGCGCCTGCTTGGCAGCCATTTGTTCTGCTTCTTTTTTGCTCTTTCCCACGCCGACTCCCCGCACATCGCCCCGGATGAGGATCTGGACCTCGAAGATCTTTTGATGATCAGGTCCCGATTCCCGCACGATCACGTAGTGTGGAAGCGTGTCGAATTCCTTCTGACACCACTCTTGCAGCCTCGTTTTATAGTCAAGGGTCGCGGGTTGACCTTCGACGCTGTGCAGTTCCTGTAAATCGGCGGCGAACGTTTGCAAGATAAAGGCACGGGCCGATGCCAACCCTCCGTCCATGTAGATGGCGGCCAGAATAGCTTCCAACGCATTGGCCAGCAGCGAGGGTTTTTCTCGCCCCTGCGTCAGCTCTTCTCCCCGTCCCAACCGTAAGAGCGCGCCAAGATGGAGGCGTCTCGCCGCGTTGGCCAAGGACACCTCGCTTACGAGCCTGGCCTTCAATTTCGACAGCTCTCCCTCGGTGAAGTCGGGGCAGGTTGAGGCCAAATGCTCGCTGATGACCAACGTCAGCACCGCATCACCCAAGAATTCGAGGCGCTCGTTGTGTTTCCCGTGCTTGCCCCGTGTCTCATTGACATGGGATTTGTGGGTGAGCGCCTCATCCAAAAGGTGGGGTTGACGAAAGAGGTAGCCGATGCTCTTTTGCGCGTCTTCCAGATAGGACACAGCCATGATCCGTGAACACCGGCAGTACGCCTTCAGGACGCCACGCGCTTGAAGAGCACACAGGCGTTGACTCCTCCGAAGCCAAATGAATTGGAGAGTGCCACCGTCACCGCCGCTTCACGCGCCGTCCCAGGCACGTAGTCGAGGTCACATTCAGGATCGGGGTGTTCGAGGTTGATCGTCGGAGGCAGGAGGCCGCGATGAATGGCCAGCACGCTGAACGCCGCCTCTATCCCGCCGGCAGCGCCGAGCAGATGACCGGTCATGGATTTCGTTGAGCTGACGGGAATCCGGTACGCCTGCTCGCCGAATACGTTTTTGATCGCCTGAGTTTCGATTTTATCGGCGAAGGTAGAGGTCGCGTGCGCGTTAATATAGCCGATGTCCTCTTTCGCCATGCCGGCGTCTTTGATGGCGAGTTCCATGCACCGCACCGCGCCGTCGCCGTCATCGGGCGGGGCCGTGATGTGATACGCATCCGCGGTCATCCCATAGCCGACGATCTCGGCGTACATTCTGGCGCCGCGGCGCCGCGCCATTTCAAGTTCCTCCAAGATCAGGACGCCGGCCCCTTCCGCAAGCACGAAGCCGTCACGATCCCGATCAAACGGGCGACAAGCGCGCGAGGGATCATTGTTCCGGCGCGACAAAGCACGAGCAGCCCCAAATCCGGCCAGCCCTAATGGGGTAATCGCAGCCTCGGCTCCTCCCGCCACCATCACATCGGCATCATCGCGCTGGATCAAGCGAAACGCGTCGCCGATACAATTATTGCCGGTGGCGCACGCCGTCACGGCGCACGAGTTCGGGCCGCGCGCTCCCAACTGAATTGACACCTGGCCCGAGGCCAGATTGATGATCGTCATGGGAATAAAAAAGGGAGAAACCCGATCCGGGCCCTTCTCGTGAAGAACTTTATAATAGTGCTCAATCGAGCCGAGCCCGCCGATGCCGGACCCGATGTACACGCCCACCCGATGCGCGTTCTCCGGAGTCACTTTGAATCCGGCATCATCCATCGCCATCTGGCCCGCGCCGACGGCATAATGGATAAACGGATCCATCTTCTTGATTTCTTTTTTTTCGATGAAGGCGGCGGGGTCAAAATCCTTGACCTCCCCCGCGATCTGGGAGGGATACTCAGCAGGGTCGAACCGGGTGATCCGTGTAATCCCGGACTCTCCCGAGCACAAGGCCTTCCATGTCTTCTCGATGCCGGTTCCGAGCGGCGTGACGAGCCCAAGTCCCGTCACCACTACCCGTCGTGTCGCATGCTGGTTCATAGGACGGTGGAACGACTCTCAGACTTTCTCCTTGATGTAATCCATCGCCCGGCCGACCGTCAAAATCTTCTCCGCGTCCTCGTCGGGGATTTCGATATCGAACTCCTCCTCAAATGCCATGACGAGTTCGACGGTGTCCAACGAATCGGCGCCCAAATCGTCTACGAACGAGGCCTCGGGAACGACCTCATCTTCATCCACTCCCAGTTGCTCGGCGATGATTTTTTTTATCCGATCCTCTGCCGCCATTGGTTTCTTCACCTCCTCCTTCATAGCCGTCCTCCCTTCTCCCGCGCTGCATGCAAACCATCCTGCACTGCGCTCCCTTAGACCATCAGCATGCCGCCGTTCACATGAATAACCTGACCGGTAATGTAGCCGGCCTCATCAGACACGAGAAAGCGGACCGCTTCCGCCACGTCCGATGGCTGGCCCAAGCGCCCCAGAGGGATTTGCTTTTGCAATGTCTCTTTGACTTCAGCGGAAAGCCCCTGCGTCATCGCCGTATCGATGAAGCCCGGCGCGACGGCATTGACGGTGACCATGCGACTGGCATATTCACGGGCGACGGTCTTGGTAAACCCGATCACGGCGGCTTTCGACGCGGCGTAATTGGCCTGCCCGGCATTGCCCATCGCTCCCACGATGGATGCAATATTGACGATGCGCCCATAGCGCTGCTTGGTCATCGGCTGCATGACGGCTTTCGTGCAGTGAAACGTGCCGTTCAAATTGACCTGAAGGACGAGAGACCAATCTTCCTCCTTCATTCTGACCAAGAGCCCGTCTCGGGTGATGCCGGCGTTGTTGACCAGGATGTCGATCTTGCCCCATTCCTTCAGAACCCGATCGGTCATGTCTTTGACATCATGCCAGTCCGCGACGTTCACTTTTATATTGAGGGCCCGGCGACCGGTCTTACCGATCACGTCAACGGTCTCCTGAGCCCGCCCGGGGTCCATGTCGGCCACGGCAACGTCCGCGCCGGCCCGCGCCAACGTTTCGGCAATGGTCCGACCGATTCCCTGAGCGGCGCCGGTGACGATGGCGATTTTTCCTTCCAATGACATGAGCACCGTAACTCGTTTTCGTTATTCGTTCAACGCCATATCTGCCGCCTCGCTCGTTCCCATGTCACGATGAACGGGGTAACGCGCGTATCGTCGTTTCGAGCGAGGCGGGATCGTGAATATTGTAGGTCGCAGCCTCCGGAACGATCCGCTTGATCAATCCCGTGAGCACCGAGCCTGGACCCACTTCAACAAAGGTCCGGACCCCCATCCCCCACATGGTTTTGACCGAATTTTCCCACAGCACCGGTGAGGGGAGTTGCCGGATCAGCGAAGCCTGCACATCAGCGGCGCGTTGCAGGGCCTTCGCCTCGGCATTGTTGACCAAAGGAACCGACAAATTCGACCAGTGAACAGCAGAGACATCACGGGCCAATCGATCCGCGGCGCTTTGCATCAGCGGCGTATGGACGGGCACGCTCACCGGCAGCAGGACGGCCTTTCGGCACCCCTTGGCCTTCGCCAGCTCTATCGCCCGCTCGACGGCCGCTTTCTCCCCCGCGATCACGATCTGGCCGGGACAGTTAAAATTGGCCGGAGCGACCAGGCCGACGGCCGATGCTTCACGACAGACTGCGAGAACCACTTCAGGCCCGATTCCCAACATCGCGGCGACCAGGCCGCGACCCGACGGCACCGCCTCGGCCATGTATCGGCCCCGCTTCTGAACCAGTGCGACGGCGGCGGCAAAGGTCAACCCACCCGCGGCAACCAACGCCGAATACTCCCCGAGGCTATGACCAGCCACGGCGGCGGCTCGAACTCCAGACGGCTCGAGAAGACGGAACGCCGCAATGCTGACGACGAGCAAGGCGGGCTGAGTGAATTCGGTCAGATTGAGACGATCGGCCGGCCCGTTGAAGCAGAGCGACGCGATGTCGTAGCCAAGAACCGCTTCCGCTTCGTCGTACACCTTCCGAACGGCCGGAGCGGTCTCATACAGCGCCCGCCCCATCCCGACCGACTGAGATCCCTGGCCGGGGAATACCAACCCTACCTCGGAAGCCATACGGCAGTTAGATATGAGGGAAATGTTTTCCAATGTCAACGGGAAAAACTTCCGCTGAGCTTTCAGCAATCAGCGATCAGTTGTCAGCGAAAATCCGAAAAATCAGACAGGCGAAAAACGCGCCGGCCTTCGGTCCAGACTGAGAAACGACACCGGAGATTTTCTTCATCGTCTCTCTGATCTGAACGCCGAGAATGGATCGCTGACGGCTATTCGTTCAATCCACGATAAACTCACCGCCGTCAACGCAGAGGACATTTCCACTAACCCATTGCGCCTTGGGTTGAGACAGCAATCCAATGGCCTCCGCGACGTCCTTCGGCGTCGTCAGCCGGCCAGCCGGATTCTTTCTTTGCGCCAGCTTGATCATTTCATCCGACCCTGGAATTTTTCGCAGTGCCGGCGTATCGGTCACTCCCGCCATGATCGCGTTCGCCGTGATCCCGAGGGGCGCCAGCTCGAGCGTCAATTGGCGAATGTTCGACTCCAGCGCCGCTTTGGCCGCCGAAACAGCTCCGTACGTCGACCAGACTCGCGCCCCGCCGGCGCTGGTCATGGCAAAGACCCGGCCGCCCCGTCCCATCAGATCCCGCGACACCAGATCCTGCACCCAATAGACGAGGCTGTTCGCCATGACATCCAGCGTCATATCCATGTGTGACTTGGCGATCGCGTCGGCGGATGATTTCGCAATGAACGATTTCAGGGTGCCGAACGCGAGTGAATGCAGCAGGACACGGACCACCTGAGATCGTCCGGCGCTGGCGGATCGAGTCTGAATCTCATTGAGGATTTCCTGCCGCTTTTCCGTGTCGGCGGCGTTCGCATTGAAGAAGACGGCCTCCCGTCCGGCCGCTCGGATCTGCGACACAATCCGCTCGACGTTGCCCAATGTTCCCTTGCGGTCGAGGTGCACGCCGAAGATGTTCATGCCCAACGAGGCGAGTTCCAGCGCGGTTGCCTCTCCGAACCCGCTCGATGCGCCGAGGATCAGCGCCCAGTCTCCCTCCAACGGCCGAATATCAGTCGCCATCATGCTCCCTCACTTCTTCTTGATGTCATAACTTACAATGTTCAGGATGCTCAAAAAGGTCAACTTCACCCGCCCCTCCCAGGCGCGCCAAGACGCACCCTTTCCCGAGCAAGGCCGCAGACGAAGACAACACCGGAGCAACTGTCTTGGTTGTCAAGCCTGCTGCACATTGGCTCGCCATGGCGTTCGATGTTTGACCATTGCATTCAAGATCGTCAACAGCTTGTGCATGCAGGCCACCCACGCCACTTTTTTGAGATACAAGGCGTACCCTCTGGGCTACGTTGAGGATTGTTTCGAGCCGAGAACGAAGCTGGGGGCCTTTTTCAGTATCCTGGTGGCCATTACCAGCGAATGATCGCCGACGCCCACGTCAGTCCGCCGCCGAAGGCTCCGATCATGACGTGATCGCCTGTCTTAATCCGTCCCTCTTTGACCCCTTCGTCCAGCGCAAGTGGAATCGACGCGGCCGACGTATTACCGTAGCGATCGATGTTCACCATCACCTTCTCCATCGGCAATTTCAATCGGTCCGCGACCGCGCGAAGGATTCGGATATTCGCTTGATGCGGCACGTAGACATCCACGTCGTCGATGGACAGATGGTTATGCGCCAGGGCTTCTCTCGCCGTCTCTTCGAGGGTTTTGACGGCGACTTTGAAGGTTTCATTGCCTTTCATCTTGAGGTACTGGAGGCCTTCGCTCAACATCTTTTCGGATGGAGGGTTTCGAGAGCCGCCCCCCGGCACGCAGATCAACTCGCTGAGACTGCCGTCGGAATGAAGGTGCGTCGAGAGAATCCCTCGATTCCCTTCCGAAGGCTCGAGGACCACCGCTCCCGCTCCGTCCCCGAATAAAATACACGTGCTCCGCTCGCTCCAGTCCGTAATCGCGGACATGACTTCCGAGCCGATGACCAAAACATGGCGCATGCCGGTCTTGACGTAGGCATCCGCGACCGAGAGGGCATAGATAAACCCGCAGCAGGCTGCCGAGAGATCGCACGCGCATGCCTTGGCGGCTCCCAATTTCTCTTGAATCAGGCAAGCCGTGGACGGCAACGGCGAGTCGCTCGTACAGGTCGCCACGAGGATCAGATCCAGATCGGAGGCGCTGACGCCTGCTGATGTCAGTGCCCGCTCCGCCGCCTTCGTCCCCAGATCGGAGCAGGCTTCACCCGGGGCGGCAATGCGGCGCTCGCGGATGCCTGTGCGCTCGACGATCCAGGTGTCGTTCGTCGCCACCATGCGCTCCAGGTCCGCATTGGTGAGGATCCGTTCAGGCACATAGGAGCCAGTCCCTGTGATGCGGCTTCTCAGTTCGATGGATCGACCCTCCTTTCTCTTCCATGCTGGGCCAGGCTGTCTTCGATATCCCGCTGAATCAACTCGTTGAGCCGGCTTTCGGCGAGCCCTTTCGCGCGGGCGATCGCGTTCTTGATCGCTTTCGAGGACGAACGCCCGTGGCAGATCATGCAGATGCCGTTCACCCCAAGCAGCGGGGCTCCGCCGAATTCCGCATAATCGATCCGACGACGTAGCCGTGAGAGCGGACCCGCGACAAAGACATATCCTAACCGACCGAGCCAAGAGCCGGCGATCTCCTTGATGAGCAGCTTCTTGATCGTCTCGGCCACCCCTTCCGAGATTTTCAACGCGACATTGCCGATGAATCCGTCGCACACGATCACATCGGCCGCGCCGCTATAGACGTCCCGGCCCTCGACGTTGCCGATAAAATTCATCGGGCTCGATTTCAACAGCCTGAACGCTTCCCTGGTGACCTCATTCCCCTTGCTGTCCTCTTCACCGATGCTGAGCAAACCTACCCGAGGGTTCGGCGCCCCAAAGAGATGTTTGCCGTACTCATTACCCATCAGGGCAAACTGATGGATGTGTTCGGCCGTGCAATCCACGTTCGCTCCCACATCGACCATGATCGCGGTGCCGGTCAGCGTAGGCAGCGTCGCGGCGATGGCCGGCCGCTCGACCCCCTTGATCACACCGAAGAGAAAAAAGGCCGCGACCATGCTGGCTCCCGTGTTGCCCGCGCTGACCACCGCGCTCGCCTCACCGGCTTTGACCAGCTCGGTCGCCACCCAGATGGACGAGTCGCGCTTTTTCCTGGCCACCTGAGCGGGCGATTCGTGCATGTCCACCTTCTGCGGAGCATGGCGGACCGTCACGCGAGGATCGGACGAGCCCGCGCGCTTCAATTGTTCTTTAATCTGGGGTTCGTCACCGACGAGGATCACTTCAACATCGAGTTCAGCGATGGCCTGCAGGGCTCCTTGGACGTTCGGAGCAGGGCCATGGTCGCCCCCCATTGCATCAATCGCAATTTTCATCTCTGTTCCTGAACGCTCGAGGCCGGAGCTGCTATTGCCATCATGCAGGAGGATGCTCAAAAAGGCCAGCTAACGAGGCCGCCGCAGAAGGGATCAACCGGGGGCATTAGCTGGCATTCCACCCGCCCTCCTGAGCCTGCCAGGGCAAGCTCTCGCCCAGGGGCTACGGTGAGGGCGCACGGCGCGACGAAAATAGAATGCGCCCTTCCAGCGAAGCCGGACATGGGAGGGGCGCGTCGCCGAAACGGTGAGACGGCCGGGTTCCGAAATTTACATGCACGAAGTCGGGAGCCTTGTTCAACATCCGCTAGGACTCTTCGACCGCGATGATATCCATTCCTTTATAGGTGCCGCAATTGAGGCAGGTGTAATGCGGAAGCTTCGGTTCATGACATTGGGGACAGACCGACAGGCTCGGCGGCGTAATCTTCTTGTGCGTCCTGCGCTTATCCCGACGCGCCCTCGATAGTTTATGTTTGGGATTCGGCATGTGCGCTCCTCACTCAGTTGCGGAATCAGTACGTGATCTGTGAACTGTCAGCATGCGCGCGTTTCAATGTTTTTTGAACAATCGCAAGGCCGTAAAGGGATTCCGGCGACTTTCTTCGATACATTCGCACATCGCTTCATTTCGGTCTTGCCCGCATACCGGACAGAGCCCCAGGCAATCTTCACGGCACAATGGCTGTATCGGGATCGATAGAATGATGTGCTCTCTTAACATCTCTCCGAGTTCCAAACGATCGCCGGCACACCGATAGACGTCCTCATCCGCACCGGATTCGTCCAACTCAACGTCATCTGTGGTCTTGCGCGGTTCAGTCACGACGGGTTTCGTATACCGTTTCGCCGGCGGCTCACATTCATACTGGACGGCAAACGGCACCTCCGCGGCCTCATCGTACCCTTTGAGACACCGCACACACTGACGGCGGAAGGTTCCATCTATGACGCCATTCACGTCGATCCGCCTCCCCATCATCACGATACTCAGCGATACCGACAGGGCACCGAGCGCCTGCGCTTCTTCGGACATCAGCCCGAGTTCATCCAGCTGGACCTCGCAGGTGAGGCTCAAGCCCTCATCAGGGATTTCGGTAAGATGAAAGCTAGGCAACGCCATCCGATCACCTCGCCAGCAGAGAGTCGAGCCGAGGACACCCGGGCGCATAGCACCGACACGAGCGATCACCTCTCCTCGGCAAAGGCCAGCATCGCAATCGTGCGTGCTCGCTTGATGGCGACCGTCAATTCTCTCTGATGCGGCATGCAATTACCCGAAATTCTCCGCGGGACGATCCGTCCTCGCTCCGTCAGAAAATTCCGAAGCAGGCCGATGTCCTTAAAATCAATCGGTATCTTTTCATAACAGAATCGGCACACGCGCCGCCGCTGAAACAACCGTCCTCCGCCGCCGCCTCCTCGCTCCACCTTGGCCTCCGTGTCTTATGACGGTTCGTCGTACTCATAGTTGGGTTCATCCGCCGGTGTCGGCTCACTCCCTGCCTCCGGCCGCTTGGGAAGAAATGTAACCGTCTGGGCAATGACCTCATGTTTGCTTCGCTTCTGCCCGTCTTCTGTCTCCCATCGTCGCTGCTGAAGACGCCCATCGATGATGACGCCGTTCCCCTTGCTGAGATATTGGCCGCAATGTTCGGCCTGTTTGCCGAACACCACAATGTCGATATAACAGACCTCTTCCTTCAAATCATCCGCCTGGCGAAATCGACGATTGACCGCCAAACCGAAGCTGGTCACCGGCGTGCCGCTGGGTGTGTAGCGGACCTCCGGATTTTTCGTCAGATTGCCGATCAGAATGACTTTATTGAATCCTGCCATGTTCCGAAGCCCTGTACGCCGGTATCACAC
>JBOHOS010000754.1:0-1773 GCA_050731295.1 Nitrospiraceae bacterium
GATCATCGATTACATCTTCCGTGAATTGGCCATCACCTATTTGGGCCGTGGTGATTTAGCGCAGGTCATGCCGGAAGATCTGCGAATGGATTCGGTCAAGAAGGATGAGCAGGACCCGGAGTGCGCGGACAGCGAGCCGGCGGATCCTCAAACCTTGGCGGCGCAATCCATCAGCACCGAGGTGTTTCCCGCGCGGCGCGGCAATGGAAACGGGAATGGTCATGGCAGCATCGCGCACAAATTGGAAATGAAGCGGGAAACGCTCACGCTCACCTCGACGGCGGTTCAGATCGCCAGGCAGCAAGGCTACGAGGGCGATCCGTGCCAGCAGTGTAAACAGTTCATGCTCGTGCGAAACGGCACGTGCCTGAAGTGTATGAATTGCGGCTCGACCAGTGGCTGCTCGTGATTTGAGCTGAAGTAAAAAAGGGAGGATGGGCAACATCCTCCCTTTTTTCAGGTCCTTGGCATACGTGGAAACGATAAGCTTCAATAGGGAGTGCTCGTCCCGAAAAATCAAAAAGCAAGGCGCGCTGAGATTGGACACAGCGAGCGAAGGTTCAGAGCAGTCGTACAATTTCAATTCACTGGAGCAAGTGATCCATGCCAACAACCACTGGCGCCGTAAAGACTCAATCCAATCATGACGTGATTGTAAAATTCGTGGCGCAACGCTGGGCAAAAACCATGCGGTGCAAGGTGATGGTTAACACCGACTCGGCACAAAATGGCTGGAAGACCGTGGAGAGGAAATATCCAGACCTGGTCGGCTGGCAATTCAATACCGAAGGCAACACGGTCGAGTGGATCGCGGAGGTCGAGACGGAAGACTCCTTTTCGGAGTTGGATGCTCACGGCCGCTGGCGAGATTATATGGACCTGGGCCTGCAGTTCTATCTGTTCGTCCCGAAAGGCTATGGCGCGACGGCGCAGTTCTTCGCGTCACGTGCCGGTGTTCGCATCAACCGCATTTATGAGTACATATTTGTGAATGAGAAGTTTCAGTTGGCTTAGCGCTAAATTACGTGTAGCGACCTTCTTGCAGTGGAGGCTCAAATAAGCAAGACATTCAGACAACACGAAGAGGTGATGATGATTGGGTTGTAAAGGTGAAGGCGATAAGAGAACTTCTCGCCTTTTCGAGCCACAATCGAAGCGATTGAAATGGGGACGAAATTGCAAAACATAATAGATCAGAGCTGTTTATTCGTGATCGGGAAAATAAAATCAGAGACCGAGATAGTTATAGAAACGATCCTTGTCCCACCGAAGGATGTTAAGCTGTATGAGCAAAAACTAACTTGCTAAGCACTTGTCTAACATCCTCACGCAAAGGGAAATAGATATTTTGATGGATATGAGGGTATTTTAAGCATGGCTGGTTAGGATTATTTGGATTACTAGTTAAATCCGACGGAGTGCGCATGACTGGCCTGTATTGATGAAGTAGTGTATTGAAGAGCACTCCGAAAACAATGTGCTACTGCGTGTATGACTCTTTAGCATTCGAAATCATACATTTTGACTACGAATCGAACCATAGTGCTTCCATCCCACTCGGACCATACCGAGTTTGTCCCGAAACAAGTGGGCAAGCTTGCAAATCCTCAAGTTGATCTACCTCGGATTGCGAAAGACCCGAAGCTCACCACCTTGATAGATTCTGTCCTTAGAAATGTTCCCACAGCCCACCACTTGTACCTGAATGATGCGCGTGATCTGTCTATATTGAAACCGGATAGCGTACATCTCGTGGTCACTTCTCCTCCATAT